>NZ_JAKRGG010000005.1:0-202693 GCF_022347645.1 Vibrio sp. MMH1-50 | reverse complement strand
AAGAGTACCAAGGTCGCCTGCTTCGGTGTCACCAAGATTAAGGTCGAGTTGCACTTCTACTGGGGCTTCTGATGCATTAGTTAACGAGACAACGAAGTTAGCGGTATCGCCTTCGTTAATCGTACCAGCATCACTAATAGATACTGTCGGACGGTCATCATCTGGCTCAGGCTCTGGTCCCGTACCATCATCGACGATAGTGGCTGTGCCCGTGTCAGTACCTTGAACAGGACCAAGACCTGTTACGTCTACGGTGAAGTTCTCTGGACCTTCATAGACTTCATCATCAATCGAAGCGATTCGTACATCGAACTCAGTTAACCCTGCTGGTACAGTCACTACGCCATCGACAGGGACGGCTACCCAACCAGAGCCCGTGTTGTACTCTAGGGTGCTTAAATCTCCTGCTTCGGTATCACCAAGGTTAAGGTCGAGTTGAACTTCCACTGGGGCTTCAGAAGCGTTAGTTAACGAGACAACAAAATTGGCTGTGTCACCTTCGTTGATCGTGCCAGCGTCAGTGATAGATACGGTTGGACGGTCGTCATCCGGATCGGGACTAGGACCAGTATTGTCATCGACAATCGTTGCACTACCTGAATCAGAACCTTGAACTGAGTCCAAACCTGTCACACTAACACTGAACTCTTCAGGACCTTCAAACACTTCGTCATCAATAGTAGCAACGCGAACATCAAACTCGCTTAATCCCGCAGGTACCGTAACTACACCATCGTTTGGAACGGCAACCCAACCTGAACCAGTGTTGTATTCTAGGACGCCAAGATCGCCCGTTTCGGTATCACCAAGATCAAGACCTAGTTCCACTTGGACTGGAGAATCAGCTTCATTAGTTAGAGACACAACGAAGTTTGCCGTATCACCTTCATTAACAACTCCCGCATCGCTAATGGATACCGTTGGACGGTCGTCATCAGGGTCAGGTCCCGGGCCAGTACCATCATCAACAATGGTCCCTGTTCCCGTCTGAGGAATCGCTTGATTGCCAGTGTTTCCAGACAAAGTAAATGTTTCTGAGCCTTCAAAGAGGTCGTCATCAATCGTACTAATAGTGACACTGTAGCTTATATTGTTCGCTGGCACGGATACATCAAAGCTACCATCTGGATTGACGTTTACGACTTGAGTGCTGTTGTCTTCGAAAGTAATCGTAACGGATGTGTTGGTGTAATCTATTCCACCTTCAGCGCTACCATCAGCTAGATTCATACTGACCACAGTATCGGTCGTACTTAGGTTACTAAGCGTCACATCTAATATGGCTAAATCGCCCTCATTAACCGTAGTATCACTAATAGATGCAACTGTCGGTCTATCGTCATCCGGATTGGGGCCGGGACCAGAACCGTCATCAACGATGGTTCCCGTTCCTGACGTTGTGCCATTTTGATTCTCTGTTGAGCCCGATAACGTAAACGTCTCCGTTCCTTCAAACAAATCATCGTCTATCGTATTTATCGTGACATTGTAACTAACCTCATTCGCAGGGACAGTGACAGCAAAGCTACCGTCTGGGTTTACATTAACAATCTGAGTGCTGTTATCCTCGAACGTAATAGTGACGGAAGTGTTTGTGTAATCTAATCCACCCTCCGCAGTTCCATCAGATAACGTCATGTTCACCGTCGTTTCTGACGTACTCGGGTTGCTAAGCGTTACCTCAAGCACAGCTTCCTCACCCTCGTTTACGGTTGTATCGCTGACAGAAGCAACGGTCGGTCGATCGTCATCAGGCTCTTCACCCGGACCAGTGCCATCATCTGTTATTGTTGCCACACCTGTAACGGGTTCCGGTTGGTTCTCCGTACCACCGCTTAACGTGAAAGTTTCGTTTCCTTCAAATACGTCGTCATCAATCGTATCCACCGTGATTACGAACGACTCATCTCCAATGGGGATTGAAACAGAAAACGTCCCATCTTCTCCGACATTTATTTGATCCGTACTTCCATCTTCAAAAGTAATAGTAATAACCGAGTTGTCGTAATCAGCTCCCCCTGTCGCAGAATCATCACTAAGGGATAATGTCACCTCAGTCTCTTGCTGTGTGGGCTGGTCGAGAGTGACTTCAAAAGACGCTTGATCACCTTCGTTTATTGTCGGGCTGGATATGTCCTGAACGATAACCTGAGCAGGGATAATTATTTGTTGGTTGATAAACTCAAGCAACGATAGCTCTTGAGTTTCTGATAGGGGTATTGCTGTACCGACCGTTTCGAAATCCGTACTAGCAAGGGTCTCTGCGCCTGTGCGATCAATTGCTCCAGTCGACTGTGGACTCGAACCATCGCTTTCACCCGCTGCAGGTTCAAAGTCACCTTCAAGCTGTGCAGGGTCTTCCCCGGCTGCGATTGCCTCAATTAGTGCGGTGATATCGTCCGTTACATTAATTGAGCTGCCATCAGGGGCTATTTGTTCGAAATTCAATTGAGAAGTGTCAGACACTTCAGTGATAACCAATTCCCCAGATGCAGGGACCTGACCTGGTTCTAAGGTCCTAATTTCCCCGTCAATTCCAATAACTACGATATTACTCGCAAGCGAGCTAAAGGTTACTCGATCCATAAATCACCCCACCAGGCTTTCAAGTTGTCAAAAGTTTGTCACCCCAACAAATACGACTATAGTTTAGTCAAAATCATCGTGTTTTCTTTGTATATGGCGACAACGAGATGGGAACGAGTTCCATAGGCGGGGATCGTTTTACTTTAGGCGCGAAACAGGTTGTAGGACGCTATGATATTAAGAATTCAAGCTTTTCTTCTAATAAAGGCTGCCAACCAAATGAGCACTCTGGCTCATATGTGCTAAGGTTTTATTAGGCGGATCACTGGATTTTCTGAATAAAAGCCTAGGGTTAACAGAATGTTGATTAATTCATCGACGATAAGCTGTTATTTGTGATGTTTCGTCTCAATCTTGAGATGAAATAACTAAAAAGCTATACAAATTTTCTAGGAGAACCACTGTGAAATGGAATCGACTAAAAATAGCTTGCTGCTGCAGTTTCATTTTGACGTCACCCGTGTTCGGTCAAACTTTAGAGCAAGCCGTAGCGCTCACGTTGAAGAATAACCCAGACATCAAGAGTGCGTTCAATGAGTTCAACAGTCGTAAATACATCAACGAAGCCTCATCTGGAGCATATTTACCATCCATAGACTTGGATGCGGGCATCGGTTATGAAGGGATTGACCCGGCTGAAGAAGTGAGCCGTGGAGACACGGATTTAACACGAAAGGAAGCGTCCATCACTTTAACCCAGCTCATATGGGATGGCAGCGCAACACTGAATGATATGGACCGAACTGCAGCAGATGCTGAATCGGTAAGGTTTCAACTACTCGCTGACGCTTCAGACACCGCGTTAGAAGTAACCAGAGTTTATTTAGACTCAGTGAAAGCGTACGAAATATTAACGCTGTCAGAGAACAACCTTGCAGTGCATAAGAAAATTTACGCAGATATTAAAAAGCGCGTAAATTCTGGGATTGGATCGACTGCCGATTTAACGCAAGTTGAAGCTCGTTTAGCGAAAGCGCACGGTAACTTGGCGGCTGCACAGAACAACCTTTTCGATTCTCATACCATGTTCACTCGTTTAGTGGGTCAAACACCACAAGGTTTGATCTTTCCACGTGCCGATGAAAACTTCCTTCCTTACACCGTGGACGAAGCAATCGGATTAGCATTTGAAGTCCACCCAGTCATCCAAGTCGCGTTGGCTGATGTGGATTCCGCAAAGTTCCAGTACAAACAATCTAAGGGCGTTAACTACCCAACCATCTCAATTGAAGCTTCTCAGACTTGGCGTGATGATGCGGACGGTCTAAAAGGCAGAAGCGACGAAACACTGGCTATGCTCAGATTGCGCTATAACCTTTATAACGGTGGTAGCGACGCAGCGAACTCCGAAAACTTCGCTTATCAACTCAATAAAGCAAAAGACCTTCGTGAAGGTGCATATCAAAATGTTGAAGAAGGTTTAAGGCTGTCTTGGAGCGCATTGGATCTTACGCTGCAACAAAAAGAGTTCCTATCCGATCACGTAGATTCAGCCGCAAAAACAGTCATTGCCTACGAGAAACAATATCGTATTGGTAAGCGTACCCTACTCGATTTGCTCAACACAGAAAATGAGCTGTTTGAAGCACGTAAGGACTACTTGGATGCCAAATATGCTGAGCAATACGCAAAATACCGCGTAATGAACGCAACCGGTCAACTGCTTAACTCTTTGCGTATCGATATACCACGAGAGTGGCTAGAGAAAGTGGAGTATTAATATGAAAGTAATACCTATTTTTTTCATGGTTGGTTTGATTTCCGCTTGTAGTGGCTCTAATTCAAACAGAGTAACCGGTGATGAATACGAATACATGGAAACACCGACAGCTAACCAGATTGCTGACTTAATCGACGATGACAGAGACGGTGTTATTAATGCACGAGACCTGTGTCCTGGAACACCAGAAGGCTCTTTGATCGATAACGACGGCTGTGGGGAATACGCGAAATCATCCCAAGAAATGCAGATTCGAGTTCTATTTGCTAACGACTCTTCTGAAATCAACCCTGTCTTTGCTCAGCAAATTAGCGACCTTTCTGATTTCCTTAAAGAGTACCCAACAACGTCAATTGAACTGCAAGGTTACACCAGTATCACTGGTACGGATGAATACAATCTTGCCCTTTCGAAACGCAGAGCAGAAAGCGTTCGCAACGAGCTGATTCAAAATGGGATATCACCAGATCGTCTAAGAATCGTCGGCTTTGGTGAAACCAAGCTTGCCGCTCAAGGGACAGATGAAAGAAGTCATGCACTCAATCGCCGTGTAACCGCAACCGTGGTCGGATACAAAGGTGAAGTCGAGAAAGAATGGACTATCTTCACAACGCTACCTAAGAATTAATAGTTAATAATTAATAGTTAAAGCCACTCTGTTAGGTAACCATCTCAAGCAATAACAAAAAAGCCAGCAAGATATCATTGCTGGCTTTCGTTTGGGCTTTCTACACCGAACTGACCAAAGGTACTTCAATCATAGATGAGTGGTAAAACTTGTAGCGCCCCTTCCCTAGTTGTTTTGCGCGGTACACCGCCATGTCTGAGCAATGGAGAAGCGTCTCAATATCTCGCTCTACATCCTCAGTCATCACAACACCAATCGACGCGGTTAGATTAATATCAATACCTAAACGGTCTGCGGTTGCTTGGAGTTGGTGAAGAAACTGATCCAACTTTAATTCTAGCTCTCGCTTACTATTAAACTCTTGAGTTAGAACAACAAACTCATCCCCACCAAAACGACCGATGAGGTCTCGTTTGTGAGCAAAGTGTTCTCGCAAGACTGCCACAAACAACGCAATCACTTTATCCCCAGCCATATGCCCATAGGTGTCGTTGATAAACTTCAGGTTGTCCATATCAAAGAAGATACATGCTTTAGGACTGTTACTGAGCGACAGTGACTTTTCAGCGCCACGCAAGAAGTATTCACGAGTCAGCAAGCCACTTCGTGAGCAAAAAACACCATTCCGACTTGCTTGAAGAACTTGTTCAAAATGTTCCTTTAGTTCCATGGACGTGTCGTTGAACACAACTTGGCTCTCTTCTAAAAATCGGTCAAGGGGCTGGGTCAAACCAACCACTTGTTTCCCCATCATACGAGAAATCACAACGTAAATAGCAATGATCATGAGAACATTCACACCAAACATCATGGTGCCTTCACCCAACAAACTGCTGAACTTAGCTTTGGATAACAGAATCCAAGGTGTTCCATCTACTTTAGTGAATTCAACGTAAGATAGATCAAATGGCGAACTGTAAGTAAAGAATCCCCCATTATTTGCCCCGGTAAGTGCTTTCAGATTCCCTTCGCGATCAAACAGCTTCTCATAACCGTAGTTGAATAAGTTTACCCCTACATAGAACTCATCTTTAGAGTGGCTAATGATATTCAGATCTTCGTCCAGCAAAACGCTGTAGATATCATTTTCGCTATCGCTTTGGAGCGCGGTTTGAATTTCGCCAAAATGAATAGAAGCTGAGATGGTACCCATTAGGTCTCCCAATTCATCGAACATAGGGCGACATAACACGTATACGATATTGCCGTTTGAGATATCAGTGAGAACGTCGGTCATCACTGCTTTTTTACTGCGAATCACTTGATGAAAGTAATCTCGATGAGCGATGGAGTGCACCTTATTGTTGTGCGTGCTCACCATGTTCCCAACTCCATCACTAAAGCCAATACCCGCAAGCTCAAAGGCTTGCTTGTAAGGGACCGCACGATTTGCCCGTTCTTGCAACGTAATATCGGGGTCGATGAAGTGTTCGTCTTTGCTCATTGCTCGTAGTAAATCGCGGTATCCATCGACGATGGTTCCTAGGTTGATCTCCGCCGATTTTACATGGTATCGAGCTAGGTTTTTCGCCTCATCAACTTGTTGATACGCCCAATAAGTAAAGTTAGTAAAGAGTGCTATCAACACTATTGGGACAGTGTAACGCAGGGTGACTGACTGAAGACTTCGAGATACGTTCATGATTTAGTTATTGTTATTTGCCATCGATTAGCGGTTTATTTAAGCCTTTTTCCAGCTCATGGGCCTTGAATGTTGGCGTACAGATTTTAAAAAATACAAGTACGTTTACACTACGGTCTCACCAGCAAGAAAATCCGCCAATTATACTCACCCCTGTATATCGAAACAGACATTTTAGTAGTCTTGACGACAAAACATTTTAATCATTCAACAAATGAAATTTGTTTATAAATATCAGTAAATTGAATAATTCTCACCGAATGAGAAACACAATTTTTATTGATAGATTTAAAGTTTTATATCCTTAACAAATCGAACTTTTGTCGCAGGTGTCACAGTTTTCATATGGCAAAAGTACGAATTTTTGTGCTGAATTTCTAACAGTTGAGATAGTTAGCCTACACTTTTCATATCAACTTATTGGATATGGACGTGCACAGTGGTCGGATCGTTTTCATGGAATAACCTATCGGTAAAACACAAGCTATTTAGCTTGGTTTTCTTACCCATCATTTTGCTTCTCTTTCTAGCCGGACAGCAAGTTCATCGACTATCTAGCCAAGCGCAAGATCTTGAGAAAGCGCAACTGTTCTCTGACTATATGGACAAAGTCTCTTATCTCTATAATTTGCCGAATAACACTGAAGTTACCGATGTTGAAGCAGAAATAAAATCGGTAACTCAATCACTCAGCAATGGTGCCAATGGCATTTTCTTGGATAAAGGCGCTGAGATGAAAGACCTTCTTTCTAGCCTCGAAGAAGCGAACCTCTCTCTGTCGGCAGCCACCGACATGGACGAGCGTCTCGATATCGCAGAGTGGCGTGCAGATACCTACAAACAGATTTTATTGGCATTAGAAAAGGTGCCATTCAATGATGCAACTTTTGAAATTCAAGCCCACCTTTCAGCATTGATGCAAATTGAGTGGTTAATGTTCTGGTCTCAAGAAGAAAACCTGCTCAGTCAATATTTAATTTACTCTATTGAACAAAATCAAAGCTATGACGTAGATGTCAGCAGCGAGATCGACTCCTTAGTTAAGAATCAGCAACTGTTCTTAGAACGCTTCGTCACATTAAACGCCAATCAACAGCAAGTTGAATTGCTTATTGAAACTTTCACCAATGACGTCTTTGTACGCAGTCAAGAATTTAGAAGCTTCCTTTTAAATGAAGAAGCACTTAGTACACTTCCACCACAAGAAATCGCAGCTGGTTTAACAGCTCTAAACGGTCGACTCGCTCTGCTTAAGGCGGTCGACAACAAAATGACGGAGCAATTGCAAGCAGACGTAGAACATGCCATTTCCGCGGCAAACCAACAACGACTGATGTTCATTAGCGTCATGTCAGTCATGACAATTCTCGTCGTGAGCTTAGCCGTGCGTTTGGTTCGAAAAGTAACCAGTAATCTTCAACTGGTTCTTGAGTTTTTACGTCGTGACAGTTACAGCGAAGAATCCCCCCTTGTCGAATTAGTCAAAGGTAAAGACGAACTGAGTAAGTTTGCCCAAGAAGTCGAGAGACTCAGTTATGAACGAGAACAAGCCAAGGTTAAATTAACTCAAGCGAAAGAAGACGCAGAGCGCGCAAAAGACGATGCAATTAAAGCAAGCAAAGCGAAAAGCAGCTTCTTAGCCAACATGTCCCATGAAATCCGCACCCCTCTTAATGGCGTTATTGGTATTTCTGAAGTGCTATCTGATACATCATTAACCGCAACACAGCGCGACTATGTTGATACGATTGAAACGTCCTCCCAACTATTACTTAGCTTGATAAACGACATACTCGATTTCTCTAAGATTGAATCAGGTATGTTATTGATCAGTCCGCACTCGACCTGTGTGCGTGAATCCATTTACGATATTGCTTCTATCGTTTCACCAAAAGCAAAAGAGAAAGGCATCGACCTTAAAGTAAACATCAGCCGCAACACGCCTTTCCGCTTAATGATCGACGATCACCGTTTACGCCAAGTCGTAATGAACTTTATGTCTAACGCCGTTAAATTTACTGATAAAGGAACGGTGCTCCTCTCTGTTACAACTCATGTTGTTTCTGGTTCAAATGCCGTAATGGAGTTTTCTGTTCAAGATTCCGGTATTGGTATTGATGAGCAACAACAGAAAAAGATCTTCGAACCATTCGCACAAGAAGATGACTCCACTACCCGCCAATTTGGCGGTACTGGGCTGGGCTTAGCCATCAGCACTCAACTGGTTGAGTTAATGGGTGGGCAAATTCAACTTGAATCAGAAAAAGGCAAAGGTAGCCGCTTCTTCTTCCAATTGAACCCTTCTGTTGTTCAACTCGACTTTGATGCAAAACACACCGCAAATTATGGACAAATTTGGTTGGTCTGCGACGACACCAACATGGAAACAACGCTTCGTGATGAATTGAACTTCTACCGTATCGCTGTTCACCAATCGGTTACGAGTTTAGAGAGTTTACCAACATGGATTAATGACAATGAGCACATCATTGTTATCTACGCTGAAACTCGACCAAATGCTGCAATGGAAAGCGAAGATCACTTCAACAAGCTTGAATCGCAGAACGTCCGCTTATGCTTGGTTAAACACCTTCATAGTGACCAATTTGATTTTGGTGAAAGTGTCAGTGCCATCATTACGCAACCTCTTCTTGGGCAACGTCTGGTCAAAGCGCTTGAAAATTGCGAGACCAAATTCAACCAAGCAAATTTACAAGCAGTGGTGGGTACATCAGAACCGTCGCAAAGTAAGATTTTGGTGGTCGACGATAACACCGTAAACCAGAAAATCGCAGGCTTGCACGTAACCAAAGCGGGTTTTACTTTTGACCTAGCAGCAAATGGACTAGAAGCGGTCGAGATGTTCAAAAAGAATCAATACTCCTTGATTCTTATGGATTGCATGATGCCAGTTATGGATGGATTTGAGGCCACGCAGAAAATCCGACAGCTGGAACACGAACAAAATCGCAGTATGAAGATCCCAATTATCGCGTTAACGGCAAGTGTGGTCGATGACGACATTCAGAAGTGTTTTGATGTTGGCATGGATGATTACGTACCGAAACCTTTCAAAGCCAACATATTGAAAGAGAAATTAGCAAAAGCGACGGCTGTTCCAATCGTTGAAGACAACGTATCGTCTGCCTTCTCTGGTACTGGCATTAGCGCGAAATCTAAACCGCAAGATAAACCGGAACCGACCTCTATCAATACGCTTCCAAGTCGTTCTGAGCGCATTTTGCTTGTAGAAGATAATACGGTGAACCAGAAAGTTGCCTCGTTATTGCTGAGTAAAGCTGGGTATCAGTTTGAGATTGCCGAAAATGGTCAGATCGCCGTTGATATGTTTCAACAAGATAACGGTTTCGACATCATTTTGATGGATTGCATGATGCCTGTAATGGACGGCTTCGAAGCGACGAAAGAAATCCGTGCTTACGAAAAAAATTCGGGATTACCCAAAACGCCGATTATTGCACTGACAGCAAGTGTTGTGGACGATGATATCCAGCGTTGCTACGACTCTGGCATGGATGCATACGTACCGAAGCCTGTCAGAAAAGAAAAACTTCTGCACCAGATTGAAAGCGTCATTTAAGGGGTAATAGTATGGATACCCACTTCTCTATAGCTAAAAATAACGTTCTCAAATCGCTCTCTACAGCTTTGATGGCTTTTGCTTTGCTGATGTCGTTCGATAGTGAAGCTCTCGCAGCCGATAGCTATGCGATTTTTTCCCTCGACTCTAATTTTGATGAGCTCAACATAACCAAAGCGAGAAAACTGTATCGTGGTAAAACCAAGCGTTTACAAGGTAAGCGAATCGAACTGTCTGATTGGCCGGATGCGTCATCTGAACGTTCAGAGTTCTACCGTTATTTACTCAATAAAAACGCGGCGCAAATGAATGCGCACTGGGCGAGCTTGTCGTTTTCAGGTAAAGCTCGCCCACCGAAAGTCATTGATAATTCCAGTATGGAAGCCCTTTTAGAATGGATGAAAGAAAAGCCTAACCGCATTGGGTATGCACCAGTGAGTAGCCTTCCTTCAAATGCTCAAATCCTCTACGTTGTAAGTTCGGAGAAATAATATGAAGAAAACACTCATCGCATCCATCACGGCAACAACACTAAGTAGCGTCGCTTTCCCGAGCTTGGCAGCAATCGAACTCACCGATAACTTATCGTTAAGTGGCTTTGGCTCAACCTCATGGGCGACAACAGACAACAAAACGCCAGTATTAGTGAATCGTTTTATCGATGACGAAAACTGTTATGACTGTGACACCACATTAGGTGTTCAACTGGATTTTTACTACGACGCGTTTAAAGCATCCGCGCAGGTGGTGAAAAGACCGCAAGACCATTGGAGTGACCCGCAACTAGAGTGGGCTTACCTCGCCTATACCTATGGCAATATTGAGTTTCGTGGCGGTCGTCTGAGAATGCCCGTGTTCTTAGCCTCTGAATACTACTATGTCGGACACGCATTTACCCCTGCTCGCCCACCTAATGAAGTTTATGACAGTATCTTAGGCATCACCGCGTTTAACGGCATTTCATTCTTGTGGAACTATGACATCAATGACAGCATGACACTGACGACTACGCCATTTGTCGGCTTCCACGATGAAAGTACGGTCGACTTCAATGACAGTACTGAGCTCACCTTCAAGACCAATGAAATGTACGGTATTAACTTCATCTTAAGTGGCGATTACTATCGTTGGAATTTCACGTATTTGGATTCGAACTATGACCAAGAAACCAAGTTAACTAACTTCCCGGTTCAAGCCCCTGATGGCTCAATCATTATTCTTCCGTCATACACTGATAAGTTGAAAAATGAGAGCATTAAATTGTATTCATTAGGTGCTGAGTACGAGTTTGATGCCTTCACGTTAACCGTCGAAGGTCAAACCAACGATATCGCTTCCGCTTGGTACGCTCAAGGCGCATATAACCTGAACAAATTTACCCCTTACGTGACTTATGGTCAGCAGTTTGATGACCACGAGCACAAGGTTGGGGACAGCTACCTACTTGGTGTGAGATACGATCTTCACTACAACGTGTCACTCAATGCAGAATGGCAACACTTCAAAGCCTATCGTAATGCATCTGGCGCATTCGTCGATACACCAGAGGATGATAATGCAAACATGTACACCATCATGGTGAACTTTGTCTTTTAGCGCCATGGCAGGTCGAGTAATACCGACCTGCCCGCTTTTCCGAAATGCTCAAACGATGTTCATGTAACGGGCTAACCATTAAACATGTTTTGCTCAATCTTACGATCTCTAAAGTAAAACTCTTTATCGTGCTCGCCGATTTCTCGTAATACTCGACAAGGATTGCCAACCGCAACAACATTAACTGGGATATCCTTTGTCACGACACTACCCGCGCCAATTACGGAGTTTTCGCCGATTGTCACGCCCGGTAATACCACCGAGTTAGCCCCTATCCAAACGTTATTACCAATATGAACTGGGATATTAAACTGAGCGATGTCGCGCCTTAGTTCCGGATCAATTGGGTGCCCAGCAGTCGCGATGGTGACATTCGGTCCAATCATGACATGATCGCCGATATAAATATGAGTGTCGTCAACTAAAGTCAGATTAAAGTTAGCGTAAACATTGTCACCTAGGTGAGTATGGCAGCCCCAGTTAGCTCTCAATGGCGGTTCGATGTAGCAATTCTTTCCAACCGATGCGAGCAAGTGATTCAATATGTTAGAGCGCTTCTCTCCCTCCGAAGGACGTGTTTGATTGTAGTCGTATAAGGTCTCTAGACATTCAGTTTGCATTGCTGCCAACGCTTCATCATTGCAGAAGTACACCTGTTGGCTGTGTAGCATGATTTTCTTATCCATTGTCGTTCCTGTTTAGGATGTTCTTTGCAAAAATTTAGCAAAGAGACGCTCAAAGAATCTTGGCAAAAATCATGAAAGTAGCACCGCATCGCAATCAGAAATAAATAATGCCATCAGGCGCACAATTTCACGCGATACGAGCAACAGACAAAAATGGGAGATGGTTAAACACTAATTGAATGGAGATGAGACAAGACGAAAGAATGAAACGTTGAAATGAAAGTTGCCATCAAAAATGCCGCGAAAATCGAATCTTACGGCTTATGCCCAAGTGACTTTGATATGCGGAGTTCAGAGTGTTGTCATTGATTCGAGGTTACTTGGGTATGTTATCAAACGGTCTTATTTCTTCTTTTTGCGGTTTTCTAATCGAGCTTTAAACTTCTTGTTTCGACGCTTTAGAGCACGGAAAAATTTAGACTCTTCGTGATACCAACCTATCACGCTAATCGGAAAGCCCACCAGCATCACGATAAATAAATCCGCAGGAAACTGCTCCGTGATGTCTTTAAAGGTTTGCAGCTCACCGAATATAAACAAGCCAATGACTTTGCCAAGCAGCAACGCACAGCAGATCATCAAGAAAGACTTAATAATATAGTGCCACTTGCCTTTCTTGCGCTCTTCTCGCCAATACACGTATTTGTGCTCGCGGTTGTACATTGCCCCTCCAAGTTCGTGACATTGTCACGGACACTATCGCGAATGGTTACCTATTTTGTTAATGGGCGTAGGCGCATTGCTTACGCACTACTTCTAATCATAGTGCTATTGGAGGGAGTTGCTTGTCAGACCAATAAGAAATGACGTGAATTTTACCTAGACTGCCACATCTGCTTGTATGAACGGAACTCCTTGTTCGACTCATCCAAACCAAAACGTGCCGCAAGCGCTTCTAACTCTTGCTTATAACGAACAAGTGAACTTTCGTCATCGGTCATAATGGCGAATTCCGCAAAGTGCCCAATGCCTTCTAGATGGTCGAGAGTAATATGGAACGAGCCGATAAAGTAAATGCTGCGTACTTTTTTGGTTTGAAGAATCACTTCGTAGCCCATGTTTCCTAGCATACTTTTGGCAGCATGTGACTTAGTAATATCGGTGGCTTCACAGCGATCCTCTTCCGGTCCTTTGACAATCCAAAGTTTGATACCAGACGGCTCGATTTCTCGGATTACCAGACTTTTTCCATCATGACTGAGTTTGCGTTCTGGCGTGTCGTAGAACCAATCAGACTCTTGATTGTCTTCAAACATGACTTCATGTTCTAAACCACTCAACACCGCTAAAAAAGCTTGTTTATCTTGTACACGGTATTTCAATTCGACTTCAAACTGACCTTGAAAATGCTGATCTGCACTCATGTGGCAACCTCATTACTGCTCTACACCTCATACCTCTGGGTGTTTCAAAGCAGCAGGATGGTAGCACAGCCTAAGTCGCGAATCTGATAAACAGACCTTTCTTTTAATGTTTACGAAAGACCCAGATTGGTCCTATCAAAAGAAACTGAATATCTTCGAAAAACGAGGGCTTCTTCCCCTCTATCTTGTGCCCGATAAACTGGAATATCCAAAGGATTCCAAATAGCAGCATTGAGATGTGGAGTACCGGCCAACCGAGTATCTCCATTGACCATATCAAGCCAATACACGCAACCGTGTAGCCGATCATCATCATAAATACGCTTAGTGAGAGTCGGAAATAAAAGATCCAAGCTGGTAACGCCGCCAGCCATACCCAATTGAGATTGAACCCAAACAAAGGAATCTGCGGAATGGACCATATCAACCCGACAACAGAAAGAAAGATGCCAGGGACAGCAACTTTATGAATTTTCTGGTTGATTGGATTTTGATGGCTTTCACCGTAAGCTTCTAACCATTCAGAGAGTGCACGCATAACTTCACCTTTAACATCACCATAACATTTATATAGTCGGTGCGAGTTAAAGGTGCGAGTTTTTGTTTATTGATATTGATAATAAGCCGAATATCTGTGAGCAATAACAAACTATCTTACTGATATCCAAATGAAATACGCTGAGCTTTGGTTAATTTGGCGACCACAAGATCATATGAGCGTTCACACAAATCTTGTACTAACCCGTCTTCAGGCGTTACTTTTCGGCTAGAATGGCGAGCACCTTCTCTTTGATTTTAAAAACCAACGCATCAGGACCGAACGGAAAGTCACTTTCTGCGCACATCAATGTATCGAGAAACTGCGCTAACTATCTAATGCTCGCGATTCATCCCTATCCTAAACCTTTGAATTCATTTATTCATATTGAGGCAATAACAATTTTAATGCCTGATTAACCTGTTCTCTTTCGTCACGAGTCAACGATCCCATTAATTCATGCTGAGCCTGTAAATGTTGCTCAATAAGCGCATCGATCAGCTCAAAACCTTTTGAAGTAAGCTGAACACTCACACTGCGGCGATCTTCTTTGCTGTGCTCGCGAGCGATCAATCCTTTTTTTTCCAGCTTGTCGAGTCGATTGGTCATGGCACCAGACGTCAGCATCATCGATGAGATCAACTCCGAAGGGGTTAAACGATAAGGTTCACCACTACGACGCAACGTAGCTAATACATCGAACTCACCCATTTTAAGATCGTAGCGCTTATGCACTTCGGCAACGTGGTTTTCCATATATTTAGCAATTCGCATTAAACGCCCCATGATCGCCATTGGCTCGGTATCGAGATCAGGCTTTTCCTTAGCCCACTGACTTACCACTCTATCAATTGCGTCCATTTATCCTTTTATCTCCAAAGACATTTTGATTGACCAATTTATTTTAACATAAAGATACTTTACAAGAAGCAATAACGAGCGTACCTTTACAACAAATTATCTCAACGTAAAGATATTTAATATGAACATTTTACTCGCGATGATTCCGGCGTTCTTCTGGGGTACAACGTACGCTGTGACACAGTTTACTTTGCCAGACTGGCCGCCAGTGTTACTTGGTGCACTGCGAGCATTGCCAGCTGGCTTATTGCTACTTGCTATCAAACCTTCATTACCAAAGAAACAAGATTGGAAGATCTTGCTTGTGCTTGGCACGATTAATATTGCCCTCTTTTTTGGTCTCATTTTCGTGATGGCGTTAACCTTGCCTTCTGCAATCTCTGGTGTAGGTATGATTTCAGTACCTGTCTTTGCCATGCTGTTTGGATGGATGGTTTACAAGCGCCAACCGAGCCTTATTCAAGGAGTCAGCGGTGCCACCCTTATCGCCCTGGCTTGGTTTTTGTTCGACCCAAGCTCGATTACGCTAAACCCGATCGGTCTAGTGGCTATGCTCTCTGCCATTATGTGTATTGTAATCGGCAGCAGCGTAACTAAGTCTCTAGGTTCAAGAATGCATTGGTGGACGGTACTCACTTGGCAACTTATTTTAGGCGGCGTTGTTTTATCTATCGCGGCAGGTGTACTAGCAAGCATTAACCCTGAGCCATACGTTCAAGCAGTCGAAAACATCACTCTAAGAAACCTAAGTGGACTACTGTGGGTCATCATACTCAACACCGCAATTGGCTACGGCATGTACGTGTGGTTATTGCAGCGTATGTCGGTTGTGGACTTTACTTTCGGTGGCATTGCTAACCCTGTTGCGGGCATTGTTTCTGGTTTGGTTTTGATGGGTGAAAGCTTCACGCCTATTCAATACAGCCTAATGATCGGCATGATTACGATGTCACTTGTGCCTCAGTTGGTTCTTTCACTCAAAGAAAAGCGCAATGTCAGCCTCACTAAACCTTGTGAATCCAAATAACGCAGAGCGTTAACAGATCTCATTAATTCACAATAAAAGCCCGAGTTGATGATCGGGCTTTTTGTTGTTTCGTTAATCCCTTCACCTTTATCGTTCTATAAAAAATGCCCACCGAATCGGCAGGCACTTTGTACTGTTCTATACCCAAGTAACCTCGAGATAGTAGATGGCGCTCTTTAAGAGAGCTTCTTCATTTGCATCCCCATAAAGATAAAGCTAATGCCTTCAATCAATAATGAGATACCAACAAAAGTGCCTAGCAATGTAGTCGAGAACGCAGGATCGTCGAGCAACATAAAGAAGTAGCCACCAATCAGAACAGAAATCACGCCACTGAACACGATCACATTACTGCTTGGTAAACTGCGATTACTTAAGCCGAAAAATACACGGGTTAAACCATTTAGAATCATCACGATCACCATCAACATAGTAATGGTCACCAAACCTGCCAATGGTTTAAACAGAATGAACAGACCGCCGACAATATACAGCACAGCACTTAATACGTACCAAAGCTTCTCTTTCCACACATTAATAGAAAACGTGTGGTATGCCTGAACCAAACCACTGAACAGTAGTACCGCACCTACGATAGTCGATATCGTTACGCCCGCAAGCACTGGCAAACTCATAGCACCAATGCCCATTAAAGAGATAATAACGCCAACGATAACGAAGTATTTCCAGCCTTTAGACAAAAATGTAGGCTGTTGTGATTGATTAGAATTTTCCATTGAATGCCTCTTGAATTAAACGCGAGCCGCCTTCTCAGTCTAGTCTAATAAAACATAGGGAGTTCACAGACTTAACAGAAATACGTGTCCCGTTTGCATAATTGGATGTTAAACCTGTATCACATCATCGGCTATACGCTATTTTTGAATAATAAGTTTCAAGATTGCTGGATTAAACCAGTGCAAAACAAAGAGATGGAGAGTAGGATGAGCGGCTTTCTAACGCCTGTTGCCTGACCTCTTCAAAGAAGTTCTCACTTCTTCATTCAGGTTACATTTTGAGGATGACATTTTGCTCGATCATCACATTCGCACTTTCATAGCAGACAAACTCAGTTCCGTGGGCATCAATAGTGACCCTTATGGCATCGAACTCACAACCGTTTTCATTCTTGCGAGCTTAACCGCAGCAGCGATCAGCTACTTGATAGTGCATCACCTGATCGTGCGGTCAGTCAATAATGTTCTACAAAAAGCCAATAAACCACTCGCTGAAAGCTTGGCGAAGTATGATGTCTTAGAAAAGCTCTCATTACTGATCCCAATCATGGTGTTGGATGTCTTTATCCCTCTCGCCGTAGGTCACTACGATTGGTTAGCGAACATCTTTGACCGGATTCTAAGCATCTCTATTTTAGTCATTTTTATCTGGATGATCTTTGCCCTGCTTGATGCGTTAAATGACATTGCGACGTTTAAAGGCATCACGAGAAGAATGCCGATCAAAAGCTTCGTCCAACTGATAAAACTGTTCACCTTCTTTGTTGGTGTTGTGGTTTCCATGTCGATTCTTGCCAACGAATCACCGGTGATTTTCCTATCAGGTTTAGGCGTTGCGACGGGCTTCGTCATGTTGGTGTTTAAGGATACGATATTGGGCTTTGTTGCAGGCATTCAACTATCTGCAAACCGCATGATCAGCCTAAACGATTGGATTCAAATGGACTCTTACGGTGCGAATGGCACAGTAGAGGAAATCTCACTCACCACAGTAAAAGTTCGAAACTTCGATAACACTGTGAGCATGCTGCCTGCTTACGCATTGGTGCAAAACGCCTTCATTAACTGGCAAGGCATGTCAGATTCTGGCGGTCGCCGTATCAAGCGCTCCGTGAATGTTGATGTCACATCAATTCGCTTCTTATCTGATGAAGAAATTGAAAAGCTAAAAAGCATTCGAATCCTTCGTCAGTACATTTATGAAAAATCGCGTGAAATCAGTGATTACAATCAAGAAATGAGTGAGGAACCCGCCTTCGGCAACCTACGTCAAATGACCAACTTAGGTATGTTCCGCGCTTACATTAATGCTTACTTGAAAGCGAACAAAGACATTCACCAGTACATGCTGATTATGGTGAGGCAGCTAGAGCCGACACCAGAGGGTATTCCGTTGCAGGTTTACGCTTTTACCAATAATACTGACTGGGCTTACTATGAAGGTGTGCAAGCGGACTTGTTCGATCATATCTACTCAATCATGCCTTTGTTTGGTCTGCGTCCATACCAAATGTTCACAAGTAATGATGCTAAACAAATCGCTTTAGAAAAAGTAACCAGCAAAAGCAATTCATAAGACATCTTAGAGAGTGGAGCTTACTCTTCACTCTCTAAATTTAGGCTAAGACGTTTTCGATCATAACGATGCTCGGCAAGCACGCCCCCTTCAACCTTATATCTCAAGCCATATTTACCAATACAGCCTCGCAACCTTAAACGGGTTAAGTCCGACAAATCAGAAGCAGTGCCAGCTTTATCAACCAACTGAATCCAATATCTCTCCATTTTATCCTTCACGCCACTTCCCCAACTAACATTTATATATTTAGGGAGATTCTGGCAAATATCCGAGAAAGTCTGGATAGCATACGCTAGAACATTTCTGAAAGAATGCCTATGAGAATTGCATAAAACCGAATTAAAAGGCTAAAAACAGCACTTTCTGCCTGATTTTCTAATCTTAGTTATATACCTCGAGATACCTGATTCAGCGAGAACGACTGGGTTTAAACACGCGGCGGCGATTTAAAGGTCTAGTGGGTCTAAATCAAGAATCGGCTACAAAGCATGCAAGCTAAGCCCCTTACTATTTGCAAAAGATGCCCTTTGGGAGCTTGTCGTTGAAAAAGAGAGATTTACGAAAAGAGAAGGGAAATAAAAGGAAAATGATTGAAAGAGAACAGGCTCTCACCTGCTCTCTTGGGTTTATGAATTAAAGACGGATTTCTTCAACTGTAAACGAGCCGTTATCAAGCTGACGTTTAAGCTCCTGCTTTTGGTTAAAGTCTATCTTTTTCAAATCAACCTTTTTAATTCGGCTGTCATGCATGGTTGTGTAGTAAAGCGCACCATTTCCTTGGTCGATCACTGATGTCCATTGAGTGGCACTTGGCAAATTTGGGATATGCTCACGATATTCGGCGTTAAACTCAGTACCAATTGGAATATCGAAGTTGTTTAGAATATGGAACGCTTGAGAGACCGCTTCTTGCGAGTTTTTTGATTCTGGCGCGGTATTAACAAAGAACGCAGCACGAACAAAACGTGATGGCGGCGTAATGTCTCCCGGCAAACCTAAGAAACCAGAGCCAATACCAAAAGATTTCGCTTCAACGTCACCAAACTTGGTCGGCGCACTGGTGCCCGGTTGCAGATGGATGTAGTTGTTCAAGTTCGTTACTTGCCATGGGAAGGTTGGCGAATTAGTCAGTACACCCACCTCATTGTCGTAAATATGTACCTGACCACCAGCCATAATTTCAATTACGATGTTGTTGCCTGCTTTATCAGTAACACGCCAATGTCCGGTTGGTGATGGCTGCCCTTTTTCATCGATATACACTGGCACAATATCGATGTTTTTCATTGCGGTTTTCACTTCTTCAACGGTTTTAAATTGTGACAACATCCAACGGACAAAGTCCATGTCAGCGATACTATTTGCGCGATCTTTCGGGTTGTAAGCCTTTAAAGAACCGTACCCTTTAAAGTAGAACAAACCAGCTGTTAGCCCTTCTTCGTTAATACCTTCGCCAATAAAGCGGTCATCACTCACTGAAATACCAACAAATCCATATTTGCTCTTCCAGCTTAAACCGTGCTTTTGGTCTGGCATGGTTGATGTGAACGTATAGTCACGCGGGGTGACAATCAGTTTACTATTGAGATCGCTCTCGCCCCATTCAATCGTTCGAGCGTGAATATGGTCATTTGCAGTAGTTGAAAGAGAGATGCCAGTACAAGCGATTGCAGGCGCAATAATACTGGCAGAAAGTGCCATAGCTAGGAGGGTTTTCTTTATCATTTTTAGATCCACCAAGGAGGGGTAACATTTCGCGATTGTATTCCTTTTTAAGTAACTTACAATCGAAAATATATAAAATCGGTAGAATATAGAGAATGAACAACTAAAGCGCTCAAAGTGATTAACTTTGAGCGGACCTAGCTAAGACAAAGGGCTATAAATAAAAAGTGACACTGTCATTGATTTCCAAGGTATAAGAAGTCATCCGTCTAACCCAGTCCTTCCCAATTAAGATCACAACAATCCCTAGTTATTACAATCGTAACTAATGCCCTCATACATGGTACTTATGTCGATGTACTTTTCGTAGTTCAGGTACGCGACAATTCGAGCATCGGTATTGAACATCAATCGATTTACCGCATGTATCGCATCATAAAGATCTTTACCATCCACCCCGGCTTCCTTAAAGCAATGTCTGACATAACGGTAATCTTTATAGATCTCGTATGCCAAGAGCTGATTATTCGCATCGTTACTCGAGAAGTCGTGTTGCAAAATGCTTGAAGAATATTGTACGTAACGCAAAAGAAAATCGTGATTAATTTCACTGATTTTGAGTGCTTTCAACACAGCTTCCACGTCGTCACGGATGTGATTGTGATTCTTGTCGATTCCTAACAATGAATCGGATACGTCCTTCTTAATGGAAGGATTTGATATCACCCTCTCTAACTGCGAACTCATGCTTGGTCCAATAATGAGCTCCGCTGAATATACTGGGTGGCTAATGAATAGAAAAAAGGTAGAAGCGATAACGCATCGAGAAATAGACATTTTAATTATCGTTGTATAGAAACAAAATTAAATGCTATCGATTAATGATTTAAAAATGAAATAGACATTTATTATTCCATAATAAATATCAGTAATAAAAGAGCTTGGTAAGTACCAAGCTCTTTTACTAAACAACCCCACTTAATAGTGAGCACATAAAAATTATAATGACAACAGCAAACAGTGGATTACACATTAGTCTATCGTTAATACAACTCGACGGTTACAGCCAGATACTTTGTTTTCATTTACCTTACAAATCGGCGCAGACTCACCGAATGCTTTTTCAACAATCCTGTTGCCTAGACCTAACCCTTGTTTCAGGTATGTTGTTGCGGCATTCGCGCGACGAGCAGACAAGCCTTTGTTATAAGCCTGAGAGCCGACTTCATCAGTATGCCCTTCAACAAGAACACGAGTACCTTCGTCAACCAGTTCCAAGTATTGCGAAATCGCTTGTTTGTGAGTGTCTGTTAAACGATATTTATCAGTATCATAGTTGAGGATCAACGACATCGAGTTCTTATCAAAGGTGCAGCTGTCGGTCGCATTCAACCCTTCAACCTTAACTACTCTCTTATCCTGTACAATAGAGCGTTCTTCATTTACCGTCACCGCTAACTTACCAACAACCTGAGTGACTTTTGTTTCGGAACTTTTAAGAATTTTAGAGCTCACGTAGTTTTCATCATGATTAATACAATTAGCGAGTGCGACATTTGAGGTAAAAATAATCGCGATTGATAATAATTTTTTCATTTTAATCTTTTAATCGTCCTGTCTCTTCGTTAATCAGATTTAATATGTATTTGTAGACATCTTTACCATTTTTTGCGTGATAAATATTTTTCTCGCCAACACAATCACCGAATCCATCGTCCTTTTGTACGTTGTAGTTAACACCTATAACGCCCATAGTGACTTTTGTTTTTTCACCTTCTAACTTCGCGTGTTCACTTTGAAACTTATTTTCTTTGCTAGAAATTCTTTTCTTGAGCTGTTCACAAAGGTTGTGTTCACGCACTAATGACTTCAAGAACTTGTCGTAAACTTGTTGATACTGAATATAACCATAACTGTCTCGATAACTTTTCGTGACCACGTCGTATTTGTTTCTATACGTACTGTTTCGATGGAGATAGTCAGGGAATCGTACGTCTGTATCTGCACCATCAGAAAGGAAGATAAACACCTGTTCTGGGTTACGCTCTTCTTTCTTAACTTTGTCTGCCTCTTTCGCTGCTGCAATCAGGCCTAACCAAGAATTGGTGCCGCCACCCCTAGCAGGCATTACCTTGTTCGAATTCAAGATATTGATAAATTCCTGATAGTTGTCTGTTATTGGAATATCTCGTGCCTGATTATAATAACTAGAGTGGTACACGTTTTGTTCATCCACAGACTGGTCAAACATATCATCGACAATGCTTTGGAAAGATGCTTCTGTGTGAGAAAAGTCACTTGCATAGTCGTAGAATTTTAGTCTGCGATCTTTTTTATCGTATTTCACGTTGTAGGCGTTGTAAGTCAACAAGGCAACGCGACTCTTCTTATTCTCACCGGTTTTGAAGTCCTTCAAATCTTCGACAACTTTGGTGATCGTTTCCTTCACCACCTGCATCTGGGTTTTGTTGTTTTGCCCATACCACAGGTTACTCATCGATTGACTGGTATCCAGTATGAAGTAGATATCCACCGGTTGAGGTAAGTATTTCCGGGTGATCGAATCGCCAGACACTTTGAATTTTGGCTCTACGCCGATTTCATTATGTGAAATCCATGAATCATGCTCAGAGGTCGCAACCACGGTGAAGTCTGCAAATGGCGATAACTCATTGGCTTTCTGAACACAACCGTCTTTGTACTCACACTTCTTGGTCGATACGTTGATCTGAATGTCGCTAATATTGTCGGTAATATATAAGTCGACAATTCTCTGCGCATAGTCTTTGTCTTCTTGATTGTCTTTGCCTGGACTTGCAATCAAGGCAAGACTCGCAACTTCAGCCGCCTCCTCTATTTTTGAGTGCGCAAGCAAACGTTGCGTATAGCCAACAGAAAACGAGAAAGTGATGATTAATATAGGGAGAAACGAAAGAAATATGATCCCAGCAACCCCTTTTTGCTTAGTGAAGCGCTTCATATTAAATCCTTGCAAATGAATAGGAACTGGTCACGACTTTGATCGGCTCACCGCTCATAAGACCGATAATGTTAAACGGCGTTTTGTAGCAAAGAGACACATGATAAAGAGGAAGGCGTCGGTTCTGCGTAGTCAAAGGCAATAGTTTTGTTGCTTTTTCCACTGTAATTTCCTCTAGATCCGGAAAATTACACCCCGCCGTCATGCCTTTTAAGGCGGTGGTTCTAACAAGCTTCTTATCTTTATCAATCAAAGATAGCTCTATGACTCGCATCCCCAGCTCATTTTCGTCAAAATCTGGTAGTGTGCGTTTCAACATGCCTTTCGCCATATCGAACGAATTGTTCATGTGTGTCTCGCATTGCTTACCTCCTGCGCCACAAATATCGAGCTCATTGGCAAACAACTGTCGGCGTTCACTAATAACACTGACGATCGAATACACCACCCTATCCAACTGCCCTTTTTTATTAACGGCGATGGTGTAGTTGATATGCATGGCAATAATGGAGCCAAAAAAGAGTAAGACCAATGCAAGCTCAACAATAAAAGCACCGGTTTGCTTTGACTTAGTTACCACAACTGATCTCCTCTCCTAACTTGAACGTACAGCGCTCGTACTCCTGAACCGCGACCATCTCGCGACTAATGTTCATACTTGGCATAACAAAGTTAAACAGAGGCTGATAGGTGAAGCTCAATTGGTATATGGCAATTGGCATGTTGACTGAGTTTTCAGCAGTGTCGCCTTTCTTGATGTTTGGGCATTCACTCAACGCTTTTCCACTGCGATTACAATGGATAAAGTCAGTTAGGTTTTTAAAGTAATAAACCGATGCCGAAACCGTTGAGTGATCAACAACTTTTGACCATAGTGCGCCACCACTTGATTCGAGCTTGGTTTTAATTACGTCTTGGTAGTCGACCTTTTCAGTACTGTGAGAGCTGCCTTGCTTTTTACTGCTCATCACTGCTGTGGTTAATGCATGATCCGTCACGCCCATTGAGTAGGTTAAAACCGACAAGTCAAACCAAGTAAACAGAACCATTAGTAAAACTGGCAAGCCCATTGCGGTCTCAACCGTCAAACTTCCCTTTTGAAACTTGATCATAGCTCGACGTACCTTTTCTTCGTGTAATCAACAACAAAGGCACCTTTGATATCCATATTTTCAAGAAATTTCTTTGCGTCATTGATATCACTGAACTCACCAATGCAGTAACGCTTCCATAAGCCGTGCGTGTAGGAATACACACTTCCATAATTGCCTTTCAGATAGTTTAAGTAATCCGAAGGAATCACCTTATAGGTTGCCAAAACTTGAATTCGGTAAATTGAAGGTGCTTTAGGGCGTAAGTTTTTTGGATCTAGAACTGAGCGTGCTACGTACTTTGGTTTCAAATCGACTGATTTCGTTTCCATTTCCATATTTTTCTTTTCCTTTACTTTAGCGACCTGCTTTGGTGGAGCTTTTTTCGTTACTTTTTTAGGAAGCGGTTTGACGCTCTGCATGAGTTTTTTCAGTTTGACTCGCGCTTCTTGTTCACTGCTGTCGTGCTTTAACACTTCCAATGCCACATCAGGTCGGTGTGATCGAGTCGAAGCTAATAGAAGATTTGAACGGACTTTTTCATCGTTCGGATTAGCTGCAAACAAGCTGTATAGCAGCTCCATTGCAGGTTCTGGACGGCCTTGCAGCATCATCACGACGGCAATATTGTTATTCGCTTCTCGGTCAGACGCGCCGTTTTTCTTGCTGTCGTTGAAGTTGGCGATTGCACCGCTGTAGTCTTTCTTACGCGCTAAAATCTTGCCTTTTAAAAGATAATAATTACCCTTCGGACCGCCGTTTTCTAAATAGTCATCTAGATAGCGTTCACTTGCGTCATAATTACGTTTTAGATATTCCAACTTAGCTAAGATGTAAATAATCTCTGGATCTTCGAGGTCTTTCTTCTCAAGAGTATTTATGTATAACTCGGCAGACTTTTGGTCTTTATTATCGAGGTATAAATTGATCAGTTTTATCTTATAGCTTGGAACTTCAACCAAATTTGCTTTATAAAACTCGATCAGTTGTTCAGTTTGTCCAGAATTAGTTAGTAGTTTTTCTTTGGTTACTAATTCCTGATTGATGGTTGAACAACCACTTAAAAGCAGTAAAACAAAAAGGGAAATATAGTTTTTTACATTCATTATCCTAGCATCCTCATTATCCCTGGCGCTGCGATTAGAACAACAATAGGAACCATGATAAAAGCGATCATTGGTATGGACATTTTTGCCCCCATCTTTCCTATTTTTTCTTCCAAATCGAGCATGTTTATTTCTCGAATATCAGAAGCGAGGGAAGCTAATACCGCACCTACTGATGAGCCGTACTTCAAGCTTTGAGTAAGAGTCATGACAAAGCTTTGCGCTTCTGTGGTTGGAACCAGATCATAGAACTCAGTAAGCGCTCGATCCAAACCAACAATTTTGGCTCGTTCTGACGTTTTTTTAACAACATAAGCCAGGTTTTCATCGACTGTTTTTAGCTCGTTCGACAGATATTCCAAGCTCGCTTCGAGCGTCATCCCGGTATGCACACACACGTTCATTAAGTCGAGCAAGAAAGGCAGTCGACTACTGACGTGACGAACGTTCGCATTCCCTTTCGATGAAATGTACATATCTGGCGCAATCAAACACACAAGCATCGAAAGCGAGAATGAAATAAACGCAGATGAAAACTCCATATCTCCCTGCATGTAAGAATAACCAATAAATGCTAAGCAAAATAACAGTGGTATAATCTTCAGAAGGTAATAAGCTTGCGCAATAAAATCACTATGAATCCCTGCTCTAACTAAGTTGTTTTTCGTTTCTTCTTTATTAAAAGACAGGCGCGAAAGTTGTACTGCCAACTTATCCGCAAAAGGCGTCTTTTCTTGGGTTGAGTCAATGATCTTCTTTGTCGAAATATTCGCTTTGGTTTTATCAAACACTTTTAACGAGTAATACGCGACAGATAGTGAAATAAACAACCCTAATGCTAAAAAGATTAATTTAATGTCGACCATTACTTCACTCCTCTTAATATCATATAGATAAAGAAGAATCCGATAGCTTCACTGACCAGCACGTAATAAAAGATAGGTTTCCCACCTTCTTCAAACATCACGAAGTTATAATTTTCAGGGCTGGTTACTTTCAAAATCATGATAAAGATTACCGGCAGAGCCGCGATGATTTTTGCTGAAGCACGCGCCTCTGACGTCAGTGCATTTTTCTTCTTCTCGATTGCCCTTGCTTCAAACATGATTCGGTTGATGCGGTTAATGACATCTTTTAGTTGACCACCTCGACTCAAGTTGATTCGAATCGTCGCCGCAAAGAAAAAGTACTCAACATAAGGGAACGACGCAGCACTTCGCGCCAAGACATCATCTGGGTCTTCACCGATAAGTAAGCGCTCTGACATCTTCTTGAACTCTTCGCCTACTTCATTATCAAGCTGAGTGCCCACATATTCGAACGCATGGACAATACTCTGACCCGAGGAGAGCGCACCAGAAAGAATGTTCAGCGCATCCGGGAAGTTATCCTTGAATCGCTGCGCTTGAATGCCACTAAGTTTGAGAATAAACATCACAAATAGTATTGGCTCCAAAGCAAGCAACACTTTCCAATACTCAAACATGAAGAACCAATCGTTAACGAAGTAAACCGCTAATGAAGAGCCCGCAAAAAAGCCAATTAATTTGATTCCTGCATTAGGACTCAACAGCTTTTTCAACTGCTTAAATTTATCCTTAATCTTTTTTCGATAGCTGATATCAAAGCTTTCTGAATCGATAACCGCTCGAGAGCCAGAAACGCCCTCGAACGTATTAGATTGCTCAATGATCGATGTGATTTCTTTCTGTTTTTTCGAATGCCCAATAAACAGAAACAAAGCAATTACAACCCATAGCAAAATGACAATCAGCATCATGAGAACAGCTCCTGCAGCGCCCCATCCAAGCCAAAGAACTTCGCACGCTCATAAATTACAGAGCGCTTAGAAAGACCTGGCGTTCGAAATTCGCCCGAGATTTTGCCTTCATCACCCATTCCGTTGTTTTCAAACCGGAAGATATCTTCCATAACAACGTTGTCACCTTCGAGACCAACAATTTCACTGATAAACAAGATCTTACGACTACCATCATGGAGTCGTCGTACTTGGACTATCAGGTCAACCGCACTCACGATAGTTCGACGAATCGCCTCAAGCGGTAGACTGGCTGTCGCCATCATTACCATACTCTCCACACGAGCAATCGCATCACGAGGGGTGTTCGCGTGAAGCGTAGACATTGAACCATCGTGACCAGTGTTCATTGCTTGAAGCATTTCAAACGCTTCACCACCACGACACTCACCAACAATGATTCTATCTGGTCGCATACGCAGGGCGTTGATTACCAAATCTCGCGCAGTGATTTCACCCGTCCCTTCAACACTTGCTTGACGAGTTTCCAATCGAACAATGTGTGGTTGTTGCAATTGAAGTTCGGCCGCATCTTCAATGGTAACGATACGTTCACCACTACCAATGAAACCGGACAATGCGTTCAACAAGGTTGTTTTACCTGAACCCGTACCCCCAGAGATAAGGATGTTGCACTTACAATGGCTGGCAATCGAAAGCAGCTTTGCCATTTCAACCGATAGCGCGCCAAACTGAACCAAGTTTTCTAGCTTGATTTTTTGCTCTTTGAACTTACGAATCGAAATGGATGTCCCATCGATTGCAAGAGGCGGAATAACAATGTTTACACGACTTCCATCTTCCAAACGAGCATCACAAAGCGGTTTTGATTCATCAATTCGACGCCCCACATTTGAGGCAATACGCTTAGCAATGGTGTTGAGCTGTTTCTCGTTGACGAACTGAATTGGTGACTTTTCTACCTTACCGTTCAATTCGATAAAAATGTCTGAGGGACCATTGATCATGATGTCCGAGATTTCATCGTTATCGACCAACGCTTGAAGGGGTCCAAGACCTTTCAACTCGTCAAGCAGTGCTTTAACCAGCTCTAAACGCTTTAAGCTACTGATTTGAAGTTGCTTCTTCTCAATAAGAATATTAACGGAGTCTTTTAGTTGGCTCTCAAGCTCCAACGGTTCAACGTCAACTAACGAGGCTGCATCTAAGGCGTCAAAGATTTCGTCCCGGATCTCGATATAAACTTCTTTCAAGTGATTCATTTCTTAAACCACGCGAACTTTTTCTGTACTTTGACTTTTTTACCCGTCAACGAATTCACAATATTGGCAATGGCAGGTGCAAACTTAAGCTTTGCCGTATTTTGAATGCCTTGTTGAATAATGAGCTTCTCTAGATTGGCTTCATAAGCAAAATCAATCGCGTCTTTTGCTTTGATTTTCTCTTTCGCCCCTTGAAGCGGCATCATGTAGTCCTTCTGAGATCGCGTCATCGAGAAAATCACTCGATGCTCAGACTTACCCAACTTCTTCTTGATCGAGTGGTACGCTCTTAGTGACGCCACGGAAGGTTCACAAACAATAAAAATACGGTTGTATCGGTCACTGATGTCTTCTGCTGTCAGCTCATCAATCGCACTGAGCGGCATTGAGTCAATGATAAAGTTGTATTGATCAACCAGTTCGTTAGAGATGCGAAACAGCGAATCTACATGATCGCTCAAGCAAGCAACGTTCTTTTCTAGTGTGAGGAAGTTGAGCCTATCTTTGACAGGTTTCACGTAGCTTCCGGCAATCGCGGCATCCAGTTCAGACTGGTTCAAATCAATGCTGTTTTGCTGCGCTTTTAGCCCTTTTAAGCCTAGAAATATATCTGAGTTAAGTGCGATGGTGTCATGCTCAACAAGCAAGGTTTTTAAGTTCGCTTGTTGACTCAAACTATGTGAAAGAAAAGCACTGATCGTGGACACACCCACCCCGCCTTTGCTACCAAGCATTAAGACTCGCTTGGCAATACGAGACTTCTTCTTAACTGTTGGTGAGAATGTCGCTGCACTTGACTCTTTAAGCGCCCCTAATAGACCATCGAGTTCAGGGTCCCAAAGAATGTAGTTGGCTCCCAATGACAAGACTTTATCTCGCATCAGTATTGAGTCCATGTTACTCACTACAATAAGAGAAATGCTGACGTCTAATCTTGAAGAGATCTCCGCAACTTCTGAAATCAACTCGCCACATGCTCTTAAGTCAAGAATGACATGCTTTATTTCAGCGTTAGTTTTATGCCAACTTTCGTCATCAATATCGTCGACTTTTAAAGGTGAAGCGAAACCTTCGATTGCGTAGAGCTCGTCGATTGCTTGAAGAAAAGCCAAATCATCTGAAACAACCAGATCAATGGTGTTGTTCTTCTTATCTTTGCTTGATGAAGTCGTTTTGAATAGGTTATCTAAATCCATTTTTTACTCCGCCACAGGATTCGTCATACTCAAGCGTCTGTTGTATTCCAAGCTGCACCCAAATGGATGATGTTTAAGGGTGTTGAATGAAACAGCATCACAAGTTTGCTCTTGCATCTTGTGGTATTTCGCAACGATTTTTACGCCTTTGCTTTCGCTGTTTGCGTTTAGGGTATAACGCAACTTGTTTACGCCTTTGGCTTTGATTTCTTTCACAAAGCCATCAACAAACTGACTTTCTTTGGCGTCGTAATTGATTGCAAATGTCGACTTCGGATACTGAAGATTGATTTGATTGACGAAGCTAACCGATTTATCCATCGCCACTTCTTTGTTTGTGACTCGAAACTCAAAGGTTTCTACAATTGTGTCTACGGTTGTTTTGTTTGGTGTTACCGATACCGAGCAACCCGAGAGTAATACAGAAACCACCAACAATAGGTTTGCCTTCATTAGTTAAAGCCTCCCGCCTTTATCGTATTTTCCAGCTCTTCGTCATCAACATTTGAAAGATCAAGTTTCAACAAACGCTCAAGATCACTTGTTCGTTTAAACTTCGGCAGTTTAATATCGGTTTCTTTAACAGGATCGACGAGGTTAACTGTCGCTACGATGATCAGCTCAGTCTTTCTTCTTTCAGTATTGGTTTTACTAAACAGCGCACCCAAAATCGGGATATCACCCAGGTAAGGGATTTTTGCTAGTGATTCTTGCTCTTCTGATGTCAACAGACCTGCTAGAACAAAGCTTTGACCATCTTTCAATTGTACGGTCGTTTGGGCTTTGCGAGTCCTCAAAGAAGGCACACTGATGAGTCCAGAATTCACACCATTGGTCTTATCAATAGAGCTCACTTCCGGTAGCAGTGACAAACGAATGTTTTCAGAATCCGTTACCTTAGCCACCATAGACAGCTTTACCCCATACTCTTTATAAGTAACAGAGATACCATCGTTATCGCGAACTGTAATAGGGATTTCACCACCAACTAGAAAGCTTGCAGACTCACCGGAAATCACAGATAGATTTGGTTCGGCAAGCACTTGTCCAATGCTGTCATTACCACTCGCTGAAATCACCGCAACGATATCCTCAGCAGTAAAGTCCAAAATCTTATTGACGAACTGGCCAGCACCACCAATGGACTTACCGTTTGTTTCAGCGTATGAAACCCCTAGCTCGGTCAAGAATGAACTTGAAACTTCTGCAACCGTCAGCTTTACGTTGATTTGATCTGTGGTGAGAACTTTCAGATTGTTGATGATGTCTTCAAACACATAAGTCGCTGTATAGTCGAGAGCATCGCCAGATTCTCCGTTTGCATTAGTGAGCTCAAAAGTATTCCTTTGTTTGCTCTTTTTCAGCATTTCACCTACGTGGCGATACACCTTGTTTTTGATTTCTTCGCTGCTCACGACACCATCAATAACAACCTGCTCACCAATATTGGTCAGCTTAATGTCTTCATCGGGATATCTTGCAATAAGCGTTTGTTTTAAAAGCCTTAAGCTTTTATTTACGACCACTTCTGCGTTGTAAATTTCGTTTCCTGCTCGGTCGTAAGCGATAATGGAAGTGGCACCACGACCAATGCCGTAAATCACTAATTTCCCGTTTGCGATGACCTTGTAATCCGCAATTTGAGTATCCGCGACAAACACGGTATCAATGTTGCGTTTTACATTAATCGTCTTCGCTGCACCTTTATCAAGGCTTAATAGATCCCCAGCTGACGCGGAAGCTGGGAGAAGCAAAACCAATCCCAGCGTGACTGATAATATATTTTTATTGAACACCCTTAATTCCCTCTCAGCTGTCGAACGCCAAATCGATGCTCAATCAAATCGCTACTTTTTACAGATAAGTATTTATGAACCATCTTTGCTGGAACCAGAGTTATGGCTCCAATTTTCTGTGCCATTTCTAGCTTAAGTACCTGTTTAACGGTCAACGCGATAATCAAGCCATATTCTTCATTTGACGAATCATCATCTTCAGAAACGTTCATCGATTGCAAAACCAAAGCCCCGTCAATGATGACGTTGCTCGTTAAGCTATCGATATCGGAATAGCCACTTTCTAATAAATTGGATTGAGATGAGGTTGTGGCAACAAAACTGACGCGATCGCCAGGTTGAATTGGTAGCGCTTCTACAATGCTACTGCCTTGCGACAAGTAGTAATAAGGCACTTGGTCTTTTTTAAGTGAAAGATACATGTAATCTTTTTCACCAGGATTAGAAACCAAGTCTGGTGTTAATTGCATACCTTCTTTGACGTCTTTCGCCCATAGCGCACCTGAATCAATCTTGATGCTCGCGTAAGGAACGTATGAATGCTGTTTTGCTTCCGACTCGGGAAACTCACGAATATCTATTGCATTGGCGTTAACTGGCTCAGCTTTGTTTACAGCTCGATTAACGAATGCGACCTCTACAAACACTTCATTTTCGACCACTGCCACTGGCTCAGGCTGATCAAAAAAATCGCTGACGTAGAAAAAAGCCAAAAACATAGTGATGGCAACAAATACAAAAACTAATGCTCTACTCATAGAATAAAAACCTTAAAAGAGAGGGTTTCCCCTCTCTAAATTTATAACTGGTTAACTTATCCTTGTTTACCGTCAGCTTTATTGCCAGAATTGCCAGAACCTCCAGCAGAGTTAGCACTTTCCATTGAAGTAGAAATTTTGCCCATCGCGTCATTTAGCGTTGTTTTCAAAGTGCCATCTTTAAATACAAACAGAATAATTGAAGACATTGCTACAGCGATGATTGCGTATTCCACTGCAGTTACACCACGTTTATCTGACTTAAATTTGTTACGGATATTACGAAGTTTAGAATTGATGTTTAAAAGCATGTTTACCTCTATTTCCTTGAATTAATCACTCATTTCGTGAACGTAGAAAATCTACCTCAATAGAAACAATCACACCAATTAAGCTTTTTTATTCATTTATAAATAGTTGTTATAAACACATGTAATCCGTTACATAATAATTTATTATTAGGAAGCAATTGAATTCCAATCTCCCTCCATTAAAATAGTAAAATGAATTATATAAAATTTATCTTTTGGCTAACCTGCCTTACCAGCGTGATGTGTATTTTTTATGGTGATATTCGCTATAGGATTGTGAAGCATCGATTCATTTTTCTTATCAGTGTTACCTCACTAGCTAGCTTGTATTATTCTCCAGCTCCTTTTAATCAAGTTCTGGTGAGTACATGTATTTTTATTGCATTCTTTTTGCTTTGGATGATGAACGTAGTTGGAGGTGGGGATGTAAAATTAATCGGTGCACTATTTTTAGGTGTACATAGTGAATATATGTTATTAGCAATGATTGCTATTGGATTATTGGGCGGAATTCAAATTCTTTTGATGTGGATGACGGCCATTTTTCGTCAAACTCCTCCTTTTAAAAATGGCATTCCTTACACAATACCGATCGGTATTAGTGGGCTTTTTTTCTTTTATCTATCCCTTTTTTCTTGACTATAAATACAAACGCCATGCCTATTTATAATAGGCATGGCGTTTTACTACATTACTTCACAACTGGTCAGTAAGGAAGTGGGAGGTTTTCTACTTACCACTCCTTTAGATGTGAGTCGGAAAGTTTCGGTAATCAAACTTCTTAAACGTTCTTGATCAATTTTCTTGGCTGCCGAATCGTTGCACCAAACATACATCTCAATGTATTTTGGTAATAAATATTGGCTACATTTGTGATCACCTAAGGTCCAACTTGGACAAACGACAAACGTGTTTGCTGCTTGTAGTTCGTTAATCATCAGTCGTGATGATGAGGTCGTAAGCCAATGTTTTACCTTAGAAATATCTACACCAAAAGAATCAAGAAGCACCTCGGCATCTCGCCTAGAAAGAGAGTTGCAAAAGACGATTCGCTCGGGATAGCACTCTTCAGGATCAACCGCGCAGTCACAAGCTAAAATGTATTGTTCTCTGTTTAGGGGAAATACACGCCCTTCCACAGATGTGGTATCACCGATGGCAAACACCAAATCGTGGTTTTCTTTATCGACACAATTAAGGTCGCTATAACTTGTCACAGCCAACTCGACGTCGTTATATACTCTGAAAGAACTGATTACTTTTGCGACTAACTCAGGGGCGAATGAATCAGAAATCGCAATAGAATACCGATCAAACATATCAACTTGAGCCAACTCATCAAATAATTGATCATATAACGACATCGTCTGATCCGTATAATCTAGTAATATTTGACCATGTTTAGTCAAGTTAAAACCATCCTTTCGGTCAAAGACTTCTGCGCCTATAGTACATTCAAGTTTTTTAATATGTTGTGAAACGGCTGGTTGGGTTAAATATAGACTTTCTGCAGCTGCAGTAAAACTTCTATGTCTTGCAACATGTGAAAAAGTGCGTAAGTACTTTACATCAATGGTTCGTTTATTAGCTTTCATTTAATTAACACCAAGACCCAATAATTATCCGATAGTTATAATTGTTATACATCCATAAAGCTACACATTGAGCCAGTTAATAATTGGCTTCCCGCTATAACTCAGCGTCTTATTCTACGTCTAACTATTCAACAGTTGTATAAGAAACACGTTGCTTATTTCTCAAATTTGCAACTGATCAGAGGAGATTTATTTTGGTGTAAATTACTGTTTTATTTATTATTTCGCGTTGCGAAATAATTAGTTAAAAAAAGATAATTTTATAATATTGTGTCTTAATCACCCCCTTTATGAGGCCTAAACCCCCCCTTTATATTTCGAGTGACTACTTAATAATATGCATACAGTTTTAATTTATAACAAACGATATACATTATAAGAACGACAATATTATTAATGGAAATTAAGTCATTATAAGTATCCATGTATGTGAGTATAAGCTAACGTTATTAAAAATCAATCTAAAACCAACTCATTTATATTCGAACGAAAATAGCAAACGTTTGCCATTTTCGTTCGAATGACCGAGCAAGCATTAAACGACTAAAGAAATGATAATCTTATTAATAACATTACATATAGAGTGGCTATAGGTCATAAGATAAATTTATAATTAGACTTTTGCTTGCTTTTTCTTGCGATATTCAAGTGGTGAGCAATCATTTTCTCTCTTGAATATCTGCCTGAAAAATTGTGTATCCACATAACCAGAACGACTAGCGACCTCATCAATGGACAGTTTTGTTGATCTCAACAACTCTTTAGCGAAAGACAAACGACCTAGTTGAATAAACTTAAGTGGACTAATAGAGGTCGCATCTTTAAAACGGCGCTTTAATTGCCTCTCTGACAAACAAGCTTCATTCGCTAGGTCGCTGATGGTAACGATGTCCAAGTCCATAGTAAGAATCCATTTTTGGATTTTAAGAATTAGCTCATCCTTGTGTTGCATGTAGCGAAAGACATCACAATATGAATGCGAGTTTCCACTCCCTTCTATTGTGCTTAAGAATTGGTTACCTAGGTTTCTAGTCTGTTTTCCGAAGTACTCTTCGACAATCTCCAACATGACGTTTGAGTGAGAGTACGGTCCTGAAGATAAGTAGAGATTCCCATCGATGAGCGCTTTCTGCTCAGTCACTAACATGATCTCTGGGAAAAGCTCTCTAAAAAGGTGGGCGAAGTATGAGTGCATTACCGCTTTGTTCTGCTGCAAAAGCCCCGCCTTCGCAACGACAAAAATACCGGTATCAATGGCAACTATTTTGCTGCCTTTTTTATGTAATTTTTTGATCCAATCAACCAGTGCAGGATCAATCTTATCAAGCGATTCTAAGGGGTCTCCTATGGAGCCAATAATTAGTATGTTAGTAAAATCAAAAGATTGCCATTGAGAAGTTGGTTGAACGCTTATCCCTCCTCGACCGCTCAATGGCCGGTTGTTTGGCGTTACGATATGTGTCATGAAACCCGGGAACTCAGCAAACTCAGCCGCTGTTTCTAGGATCTCTAATGAGCTTATTATTGACGCAAAATACCTCCCTGTCGGAGCTAATGCTACGACACGGAGGCTTTTCTTATTGTTTTCCTTCAATCTGCATTCATCCTGTGCATATAAGGCAATGAATTATAATGCTTTTCTACGGAATATCATTCCTTATTATGAATCTGTACAAATTATTACTCTTTGTTCTTAGGCTAATTAGCATCATACACAAAGTAATCCACAAGCCCATTGAGCCACCTTCTTCACTTTTACCAGGATCGGTTTCCGACACAACAGCTTGCTTAACGACCACTTCAACGGTTTTGGTAATGATCGCGCCATCTTTGTCGTTTACCGCCACTTCAAACGTCAGCTTTTCACTTTTCTTGCTGACTTTCGGTAAAGTCACTTCCACATTTGGTGTCTCTGTGGTGGTAAACTTAGCGGTGGTTCCTGAAACTTGGCGCCATTTGAACGAGTGATCAGCTGAGTCAACATCTTTTAGATCAAGGGCTGATAATGTAACTTTGTCGTTTTCTAGGCCCTCTTTACGGCTTGCTTTTACCGCAAACGTTGGTTCATCATTGACCGCTTCAATCGTTATTACAGCCGTTGCAGTGTTAGATTCACGCCCGTTTTCTTTCACAATTGCAAATTCAAACTGGTCGTTACCAAAATAGTTTTCATCACTTTGGTAGGTATCGCCATCTAACTTACCATGCTTAGGCGCGGTTTTAATCACGATGGTGTCACCCTTCTCCAATCCTTGCTGCTGACGCAATTCAAGTGCTAAAGGCTTGTCTTCTTGGATTTTGTATTGAAGGTTGCTCGCTGTGACAACTGGAGAATTGACGGTGATAACAACTTCACCTTCAGCCGTCGTACCAAAATCGTCAGACACTTGATACTTCATCACTGTTCTCTGCTCAGGAATATCTGAAACAGGTACTGAGTAACGAATTTTCTGCCCAGCAATTTCTGCACTGCCAATCGCTGGCTTTGTCGTAATTTTGTCCAACTTAATGGTGTTATTTGCATCAGAAGAACGATCGTTCGCTAGTACATCAATCGTAACGCTTTCACCACTCATCAACGTCACAGAGTCTCTCTGGGCAGTAATGCTCGGTTTTGCTTGAGGTTTTTCTAACAAAGCAGCAAACGGATAGTTACGACCACGACCTTCGCTTAAACCATTCGTCTTGTACGTATTTGTAGTACCGAAAAACTGTTTCTTTTTCTGTCCGTTAGACAAGTAAGCATCCAAGAATGAGTAGCTGTACTCTGGCTTCGCGTTTTCTAACTCAATCACCAACAGCTGTTCGCCGTCATCAATCTCAAATGGTGCAGCAAACATCACTCGACCGCCCGAATCAGGAATCGCACCCGATGACACTTCAACTTGTGTATCAACGTTGATAGATGCATTCCCCCAGCGGTTAGTCGTTAAGTCATACTTAAACATGCGGTAGCGCATATCGGCATTTGGCTGAATTGGTTTCGCATACAAGTAGAAACCTACCAATGTCTTGTAACCTTCGTTGTTATCTAACCCAAACCCTATTGTGTTATTGCGTGAGTCTTCATAAACGTAAGTTCTTGACAGTGAGGTGATCCACGCCGATTTATTGTTTGAAGAAGGAATTGACGCTCGTAGCGATCCATTTTGCGCTGTGCTCGCAATATCATTAATTGAGATATTGGTTTCGCGCCCGCCAGTGATTGTTTTTAGCGAAGGCGATGTATCGTCCGTAACTGTCACTACATTGCTTGAACCAGGGAACACGTCCCCCTGATCAGACCAACCACGCGTTTGTAATTCATCAAGCCCATCCGCTTGGAAAACCTGTACTTGCATTGGACCATTGTCGTTAAAGCGATTGTCCACGCTCACTGCTGTGATTAGTAGCCCTTCACCAGATAACGCACGGTCATATTGGTTTTTGCGGCGGTTTTCGAAGTACGCTCTAGGTCCTTGTTGCTTCAAGTAAGGGTCGAGATACATCACTCCCTCGCCTTGTGCGGTTTCGATGGTCGCGGAACCAGAAGTATCAATGACCTTAGGTTTAATGAAACCAGCAGCTTCCTTACTCCACGCCAGCATATTGACCGGAGTTTCCCCTGCGTAGCTATCGCCTTGTTTGCTTGCCCAGCTTCCTCCGCCCATAAGACCCCATTGGCCCACAGAACCAGAATGCTTGTAGGAGTATAAATCCGGTAGTCCAAGCATCAAGTGTCCAAGCTCATGGGCAATGACCCCCATCGTAGACTGATGATTGCCTTGGAAGTCCGCAAACAAACAGTAATCACGGATCGTCTTACCATCGATCTCAACTGTATTGTGACTGAAGCGGTGAGGCCAGATATATGGTGTGTTAATTGAGCCCGCAGATTTATCGTATCCTGCAAATACAAACATCACCGACAGCTCATCAGGGCTAATTTTGTCATCGTTGTTATCGTCGTAAGTCGACAAATCTACGTAACGATCTAACTTATCGTAAGCCGCCTTGAACGCCGCTTTTAGCTTACCATCACACGTCGAATCATTTTTTGAATGGCAATTCGGATGCGCAATGTCCAGCGTAATATCGATAACACCATCATTCGCTGTGCCTTGTGTTTCTCTCGCCGGTTCAACGATATAACGTCCGTAACTGTTCTTGTGGAAGTAGTCTTTGACGCTTTGTTGGTTGTCACCAAAAATCACATCGGTAAAGTCGTTCACAAACGCTTCATCATTGAAGCTTACTTGGACAACCAACAAAGGCTGATGCTTTGGGTCATCTGTCGCGTTAACCGCTCGAAGTGGCGTTTGCTCAAAATAGGCATCACTTAGCGGATCAATACGACTAGAAGGTACTAAAGAGGACGTCGGACTGACTTTTTCTTTTAACAGTGCTTTCACTGATTGTGGTGTTTCTAATTTGGCTTCCACACCAATTGAAGTCGCAACAAAGCGACCATCAACCACTTCGTGTTGACCATAAAACCATCCTGTATCTTCGTCATAGACGTAGATAATGCCTTCCCGGTCTTGATACCAAAAAGATTCTTGGTCGCCATAAAGTTTTAGCTCTTTCCTAGAGCCGTCATTTAATTGGAATTCATGCCAAGTAGGTGCAGGTAACGTATTAGCATGGGCAAAAGAAGCCATCAGTGTACTGATGATCGGAAAATATATTTTTTTCATATACTCGTCGACTAAGGTTAAAAAGTGACGTTATGTATATCAAAATCAAATTTTTCTTCCCAATTAACAATTCTACTAACGTTATAAAAAATGGTTATCTGATTAATATCACATTTAAATATCCTCAAGGATCATAAGACATATTTATTTTCTTATTAAATCCTATTATTTAACTATGGATTAGTAAAAATATATATTTAAATCCCATTTTAATTACAATACTAATTCTATGAAAAATATTACAACCGCATGTCTTCTTTTATCCATGCTTGGTGTTTTAACTGGATGTGGTGGCGATGATTCTTCCGGTGGTGTCACGACAGTTCCTATCGCTGATGTGGATTCCGGCGATAAAAATGATGACACCACTGACGCAGATTCAGATTCAGATTCAGATTCAGATTCAGATTCTACAGCAGATGACGACGATACGGATACTGTCAACGATGACGACACCGTTACCGATGATGATACAACATCAGACGATGATAAAGACTCAGATGATGACACTACGGGTGATGATGACTCTACCAAAGACGACGGAACCACTGACGACGATACTGACGTAGATGACGATACCGAGCTTTTCCCACACAAAGGAAAATGTACTGTTACGGAACTTAACCTTGACCGAGTTAATATCGAATCACGTGTCGCCAACAGCGACTACGAGTGTATGAGAACTTGGTTCTCCCCTTCTGCTGAACAAGCAGATACCGTTTTTAGCACATTGAGTGTCACACGAATTAACGCTGGCTTAAAAAAAGCAATTGAAGCTTATAAAGGGAAAAAGGAACAAGCTCAGCAGATTTATTACTTGGGCGAGTTTATCAAAGCTGCGTATAAGAACCGACACGACACGTTTGCACGAAACTTACAGCCTTTCCCTTCGGAATTGGGCGCAGAGATCGCCGCTACGATCCAAGAGTTTTTACGCTCACCACACGCATTAACAGATGGACGCGAGCAACAAGAAGCTCTTGCATCAATGTTGATTGTCGTCGATAGCATTCGACAGCTCGCCATTGCCGCTCCTGACGTCTTCAACGTTCTCGATAGCTTTTCTCAAGATAAAAGCGAAAGCTATTACTACCGCAAAGCGATCAACAATGTTTTTATCGCTATGGCAGGGCATTCCCAAACCAAAGCATTTTACGATCTTATCGAGTCTGACCCACGTTATATTCATCGTTTGAGTGCTTTTATAACCAACAACGAATGGGCGATCGGAACGGATTCTGAACAATTACTCGGCAACGCCGCCCGTGAGCTCGCTAGACTTGTCAAAACCCAAGATGCGAGCACAAAACAAGTCGTCATCGATACTTTACGTAGCTTGTTGGCACGTTACCCACTCGGTGGTAAATCGGACCGAATATGGGTTGGTATTGCTGAAATGGTCAATGCTTATGCGTCGGATTACCTAGAACAACTCGGGCTTGGTAATGCGAAGCAAGATCTAAAACAGAAAATCATGACATTCAGTTACGACTGTCGTGGACCTGCGCAAATACTCGCTCAGGAAATGACTGAAGCTCAAGCAGTGACAAGCTGCGAAACATTGAACCTGAAAGAAGATGACTTCCACCAAATTGTTAACACGGGATATCAGCCTGTCGCTGATGATCATAGCGACAGTGTTGACGTTATTGTTTTTAAAACCAAAAACGACTATTCAACCTACTCTAGCTTCCTATTCGGTAACACGACCAACAACGGCGGACAATTCCTCGAACGAGACCCTTCCAAGCAAGGAAATGTACCTCGATTCGTCGCTTATCAAAACGGATGGGATGACGACTTTTCGATTCTAAACTTAGAGCATGAATACATTCACTATTTGGACGGACGATTTAACCAATACGGTGACTTCCACGAGACAATGCGCGAAGGTAGCATCGTTTGGTGGTTAGAAGGCTTCGCTGAATACATGCACTACAAAGACGGCTATACCGCGGCATTAGTACTTGGTAAAGACAAAACTCATACTTTAGATGAAGTGTTCCGTACCAACTACAGCGACGGTTTGAATCGTGTTTACCGTTGGGGCTACCTAGCCGTGCGCTTTATGTTAGAAAAGCATCCTGAAGACGTAACCGAGCTTTTGGGATATTCACGCACCGGACAATACAAAGAGTGGGTTAAACTCCTTGAACGACTCGGTCCTACCTACAATACAGAGTTTCACTCATGGCTAGATGAAGTAACCAAAGACATTGATGACACGGACATTTCTAAGCCGAAGCCAAAAGAAAAACCGAAGAAAATTGAGCTCAATACCAGCGTTCAAGTTAGTGGTGAAAAGTTCGCAGAGAAACTTTTCTTTGTCGACGTGACGCAGAACTTCAATCAATTGGAAGTATCGATTACCGGTAGCGGTGACGCCGATTTATATGCTTGTTATGACAAAGTCTGTCACTACTTTGAGTACGAGTGGACCAACTTTACTCATGGCAGTAACGAATCCATTTCGATTCCAAAGAATGAAGACGGCACCATAAAAACGGGTCAATACTATTTCAGCATCAGTGGTCGTGACGAGTTCGACGTCGAACTATCAGTGGTCGCGAAATAAGCCACTCTCAACCTTCATTAAGCACCTGCTTTCCTCACGGTGCTTAATGAACATTAAATATAATTTATAGCGCTATTATAATTCTTAATTTCCTGAAGTAATTACTTTGGATATAAAATGCAAAACAATGCTTAAGTGTAACGTCGTAATATTAAATTGAAAAAGTGAATAATATGCAAAGGAATAAGCCTTACCTGCCTAACTTCAAATTGACTGACTTTGATATAGAAACATTAGTACAACCTATCATTTGCCCTAAAAGTCAAGAAATTCAATATTACGAAACGTTATCGAAGATTTGTACTTTTGACAAAAATAACATTAATAACGACGTCTTCTTTTCAATTGTAGATAATTCGTTTATTCAAACGCTCGCTTTACAGCAAATTCAATTTTCTCTCGCCCAATACCCACACCAGCGACACTCATTTAATATTAAGCTTTCATGTTTGGCTGACGAGCACTTTGTACAAAAGCTCTTAAGCTTCAACGGAGCCAAGTTCGCATTAGAAATCAGTGAGCTTGATTGCTATACCGAATCGAAAGAAATACACCATAACTTGTCGCAGTTACAGGCAAACAACATCGAAATTTGGTTGGATGATTATCATAGCAACAACAAACTCGCCAATATGTCGCTCGACACCATCTTTTGGGACCGTATTAAAATCGACAAAAGCTTCCTCAAGTACGCGGATCTAGAGTCTATACAAGCGTTAGAGTACTTCTTAGCACCATTTTGTTCTCGTGGTTTGATTTTTGAAGGTGTCGAACACGCTCAGCATCATCAGATGCTTAAAGAGTGCCACTCTTTGGTCCAAGGCTACCACTATTCGCGCCCTTACCCATTGCAGTCTGAACAAGCTGTTTCGTTGTGTTCTTAACAAACGACTTTCTTTTCCTAGCCATTCCTCCAGATAACGAAACGCCCAAAGATTCCCTTTTTGGGCGTTTTCACTTTCAAGCCGCGTTCAAACTCAATCATCCGTAATCTAGCTAAGGTATTGATCTCAGTTTGCACATCCAATTTATGTTGTTTCAGGTCAAGTAACCACACTATAAACATGGAAATATTACCTTTCTGATACAACACTTAATAAAAAGGAGGTGCGTATGAAAAGATTCAAAAACATCTTGTTCGTTAGCCAAGGATTGGCTGGCAAAAGTGACTCACTGGAACAAGCAATGAAACTTGCCACAATCCATGACGCTCGCTTATCTGGGCTTATCGTGTGCCCTGAGATGCCATCCAATATGCGCGAATACCAACAGACCTACGAAAATTCTCTGATAGACTCACTATTTACTGACATTAAAACCGCACAGTTGAACGATCCTTTCTCTGACGATGTAGAGCCGTTCCCAATCAGCGTTGAGAGCGGTGACAAACCTGTTGTCTCTATCATTCAACAAGTTAATAAACACCACTACGATCTGGTAATCAAAGATGCTGAGCCACTGGACGAGGGAACAAAAGGGTTTAAAGCGCTCGATATGAAATTATTGCGTAAGTGCCCTTGCCCTGTATGGCTAAACCGAGCAGCAAAACATGTAACGGTATCGAAACGAGTGGCGGTGGCTATCGATCCCATCATTTCCAGTGAAGAGCAACAAGAATTAACAGTTCATCTTCTCCAGTTAGCCCACTCCATCGCAGACTCCTACAACCAACAATTGCACATCGTGTCTTGTTGGGAGTATCAGATGGAAAGCTATCTAAGGCATCATATTTGGATTCAGATTGAAGATGAAGTGCTCGATCAACAAATCGATGCTCACCGAATCGCACACCGTGAAGCATTGGATTCCATCATCCAAATTTCTGAAATTGATGGTGAGTTCTTTATCCATCACTTGCACGGTTCTGCTGATGAGCAGATACCAAACTGGGTCAATAAAGAGGATGTAGATGTGCTTGTAATGGGCACCATTGCTCGAACGGGCATTCAAGGTATGGTCATTGGTAATACTGCAGAGAATGTCTTACAGTCACTCGACTGTTCTTTGGTGGCGTTAAAACCAAAGAGTTTCGTTTCTCCCCTTTCGGTTTGAGTCAAAACACCAACACCTGGAGGGAATATAAGGACGAAATATGCCTATATGCCCAAGTGACTTCAAGGTATGGATTCTGAGCGTTACGTTAGATTTGAACCCAAGGAACACAGGTTGCAACAGTCATTAAAAAAGGATGCCACTTGGCATCCTTTTGTTTTAAATCACTAAAGCGCAATTAAACGTCGTAAGTTGTCGACGCTGTGTTACCGCCTGTACCAGTCCAGTTTGTGTGGAAGAATTCACCACGTGGACGATCCGTACGCTCGTAAGTGTGAGCACCGAAGTAGTCACGTTGAGCTTGAAGCAGGTTAGCTGGTAGACGAGCAGTTGTGTAACCATCTAGGAAAGATAGCGCAGAAATCGTACATGGCATTGGGATACCAGACTCTAGAGATTTCGCTGCTACTTTACGCCATGCCGCTAGGCTGCCTTGTAGGATGTTTTTGAAGTACTCATCAGAACCTAGGAATGCGATATCTGGGTTCGCTTCGTACGCATCACGAATGTTACCTAGGAACGCAGAACGGATGATACAACCACCACGCCACATTAGTGCTACGTTACCGTAGTTTAGGTCCCAACCATTTTCGTTCGATGCTTCGCGCATTAGCATGAAGCCTTGAGCGTAAGAGATGATTTTAGATGCTAGTAGTGCTTGACGTAGAGCATCAACCCACTCTTGCTTGTCGCCTTCAACTGGTGTGATTGTCTTACCGAATAGAGACTCAGCTTCAACACGTTGGTCTTTCAATGCAGATAGGCAACGAGAGAATACAGATTCAGAGATAAGAGTCAGTGGAATACCTAAGTCTAGTGCGTTGATACCAGTCCATTTACCAGTACCTTTTTGGCCCGCTGTATCTAGGATCTTCTCTACTAGTGGTTCACCGTCTTCATCTTTGTAGCCAAGGATGTCAGCAGTGATTTCAACAAGGTAGCTATCTAGCTCGGTCTTGTTCCAATCTGCGAATACAGCTTGCATCTCATCTGCAGACATACCAAGACCGTCTTTCATGAACTGGTAAGCTTCAGTGATAAGCTGCATGTCGCCGTATTCGATACCGTTGTGTACCATCTTAACGAAGTGACCTGCACCATCGTTACCAACCCAGTCACAACAAGGCTCACCAGCGTCAGTTTTCGCTGCAATACCTTGGAAGATAGGCTTAACAGCTTCCCATGCTTCAGCAGAACCACCAGGCATAATAGATGGACCAAAACGAGCACCTTCTTCACCACCAGATACACCAGTGCCGATGAAGTGGATGCCTTTTTCACGTAGTGCAGCAACGCGACGGTTTGTATCTGGGTAATTAGTGTTACCACCGTCAATAATGATGTCGCCTTTGTCTAGTAGAGGTACTAGAGCTTCGATGAACTTGTCTACAACTTCACCTGCGCGAACCATCAACATCACTTTACGTGGCGCTTCTAGCTTCTCTACTAGTTCTTCTAGAGAGTATGCACCGATGATGTTTGTGCCTTTCGCCGGACCTTCCAGGAACTCGTCTACTTTAGCAGCAGTACGGTTGTGAGCCACAACTTTGAAGCCGTGGTCGTTCATGTTTAGGATAAGGTTTTGACCCATTACAGCAAGGCCGATTACACCGATATCACCTTTCATTGTTTCTCTCCAATTGTCTTTTATTCGACCAGCGACCGTCTTAAACGATTTTCGCCGCTGCGTCTAAATCTAAATACCATTCCGTCAGACCCGATGTCGCTTGGATCTTCGCCGCCGGATATGGAAGTACGCGTGCTGGTGAGCTGTTAATCTCTTCAATGATATCTGCTTTACCAGCACCAAGTACTAAGTAACTGATGCGCTTCGCTGCTTCTAATACGCGTGCCGTCTTTGATACGCGAATCTGACCAGACTCAGGATGAGACGCCAACACTGATAGGTTCTCATCATCGTAGTTTGTCTGACCTGGGAACAGTGATGCAGTATGACCATCTGCGCCAACACCAAGCAAGATCCAATCAAACACAGGAGTGCCATTTTCAGTTGGAATCACTTCTGCCATCTCTTTTGCAAAACGTTCTGCTTCTACTTTTGGCTCTTCTTCACCACGGATACGGTGAATGTTCTCAGCAGAAATATTGACCTGCGTAAAGAGTAGAGCATTTGCTTCGCCATAGTTGCTTTCTGCATCATCAGGCGCAACGCAGCGCTCATCACCCCACCAGAAGTGGAGGTTTTGCCACTGAATTGACGTCGCGTAAGCCTCTGTTGCCAAAAGCTTAAACAGCATTTTAGGTGTGCTGCCGCCAGAAAGAGAGATGTGAACAGGTCGGCCCATTTCGCTAAACGCTTTCATATCGTTAGCAAGGCTTTCTACTACCTGCTCTGCTGTTTGGTAGATCTTGTGGTTGATCATAGTTCGCAGTAGTCCGTATCTGTTAGGTTTTTACAAGGGAAACGCCATGCGCGGTTAGCTCGCTGTAGCAAGTCGTCCGCTTCTTTTGGTCCCCATGTACCACATGCGTATCCGAATAGCGCTTGTGGGTCTTGCTTGAAATCTAGAATTGGTTGCACGTATTTCCAACACGCTTCAACCGCATCGCTACGAGCAAATAGCGTCGCATCACCGTTTAGGGCATCAAGAAGTAGACGCTCATAAGCAGTTAGCATTTGGGTTTCTTGCAGGTCAGCGTAGTGGAAGTTCATTTTCACTTCCTTCGCTTTAAAGCCTGCGCCCGGCTCTTTCAGACCAAAGCTCATTTGGATGCCTTCGTCTGGCTGAATACGAATAATCAGCTTGTTCTCTGGTGCGTTTTGTCCAAACACTGGGTGTGGTGTTTGTTTAAAGTGGATAACCACTTCTGTCACGCGAGTCGGTAGACGCTTACCTGTACGTACGTAGAAAGGCACGCCATTCCAACGCCAGTTGTTGATGTAAGCTTTCAGACCGATGTAAGTCTCAGTACGAGAATCGTCTGCTACGCCGTTCTCTTCACGGTAACCTGGGAGTTGTTGACCACGAACTTCAGACGCCGTGTACTGACCCAATACAAGGTCGTTGCGAAGTGCGTCTTCATCCAGTGGTTTAAGACACTGAAGCACTTTCACGACTTCATCACGCATCGCGTCAGCATTGATTTGTGCAGGTGGCTCCATACCAACCATTGCCAGTACTTGTAGCAAGTGGTTTTGGAACATGTCGCGAACCGCACCTGAGCCATCGTAGTAACCGCCACGCTCTTCTACGCCTAAGAATTCTGCGCCTGTGATTTCCACGTAATCAATGAAGTTACGGTTCCACAACGGCTCAAACATCGCGTTAGAGAAACGAAGTACAAGCAGGTTTTGAACCGTTTCTTTACCTAGGTAGTGGTCGATGCGGTAGATCTGATGCTCTTGGAAGTGTTCGTGGATCTCTTTATCCAGTGAACGCGCTGATTCAAGGTCGTAACCGAATGGTTTCTCAATGATCAGACGCTTCCAACCATCTTCCTCATTGTTCAGACCGTGAGCTGCAAGGCTTGCAGGAATCACGCTGTATAGACTTGGTGGCGTTGCAAGATAGAAAAGCGTATTGCGTTGTTCGAATTGGTATTCGTTTGCCAGTTGGTCTAAGCGTGTCGCCAACTTGCTGTAATCTTGTGTGTCAGAAGTATTGATTGCTTGGTAATGCAGGTGATTGATAAATGCATTAAGCGTTTCTGGCTCAGTTTTCTCCATTTCCTGAAGCGATTTTTTCAGCTTTTCGCGGTAAGAATCGTCGCTGTACTCAGTACGACTTACACCAAGAATGGCAAAATTCTCTGGAAGCTGTTTGTTCGCATAGAGGTGGTAGAGAGCAGGAATTAACTTACGGTACGTAAGGTCACCTGAAGCACCAAAAATAACGATGCTGCTGTTTTCTGGTATTACCATCATCTTTCCCTTAAAAACGAGGTACTTATTGTGTGCCCGGATACGGCTAAAGGATTGAGCCAACCCTATCAATGGCACTCAAAAATAGAAAATTGGTCTTACCTATTACGTTGATAGGTAAAGCCTATAGTCTCAAATCACTACAACTACTGAGCCCCTTAAACACAGTCAGGTTCTCAACATTTGGAGGTCATATAAGACGCTTATGTCTCTCGAGTACAACCTTGCACTCTTCGGAGGAGATTTCCGACACGGGGGCGTATTGTCTACGACTATTTGATTTACATCAACACTTGGCGGTGCAAACGTTTAAATAATTTACACAAATCATCATAATCAATTGAATTAAAAGAAATAAATACCCTGCCCGGTCTAGTGATAAAATTTAAGCAAAAACTCTAAAAAGATTATTTATTGTTCAACTTTGCAATCCATTACATAAGCTCTGTGCACTATGCAGAATTTACAACTCTACTTCATAGTTGTTGATAATGATACTTAATTAAAGATAATGGAGTATTCTATCAACACACGTTAGGACTGCTATGAATCAGGGCTCAGCAAAACAGCAATCGACGCATCGTATTCAAGGCGTATTGGATTACATTCATAGTAATCTTGATTCCCCTTTGAGCGTTGATGACATCTCGCAACAAAGTTGCTGGTCTCGCTGGCAGTTGCAGCGCGTGTTTCAGCAGCAAACAGGACTTTCGGTTGCAAACTACGTTAGAGAGCTTAAGTTAAGCTACGCAGCAGAGCGATTAGTCGGCGGAAGTGAGCGCTCTTTGGATATTGCGCTGGAAATGGGGTTTGCCTCCGAGCACGCATTCAGCCGCGCATTCAAGCAGATGTTTTCTGTCAGCCCTCGCGAATATAGAAAGAACCAACAGTTATCAGGGTTACGTAAACCATTTACGTTACGCCACCTTCCAGAAGCGTCGCACAATGACGGGCACTTTATCGAAGTAAAGATTGAAACGAAACCAAGCTTTTATCTGCAGGGGCTTTCTCAACCAATCTGCGGTTTGTTCTCCCCTTCTCCAAACTTCCATTACAAAGTGCCGCAGTTATGGCTTCAGCTTTCTCTCATTGCCGATCAAGTCGAAGAGTCACCAGTTCGCCATCTCGGTGTTATTGATGTCACCCACCCTCACTTTGATGGTTCGAATCTTCAATATTGGGCAGGTTATGAACTCGACGACAATGTCCATTTACCAAGCATTCCAAATGCAGTGTCTGACCAGCTAGAGACCTTATTCGTACCACAGCAAACTTATGCCGTAATCACTCACATCGGTAAGGCAGCGAAACTTGCACAAACCCTTGAGTGGTTCATCATGTGTTGGTTACCTGCTTCAAATTATCGCGGCGTCGATGGGTATGAGCTTGAAAACTATCCGGCAGACTACCAACCCGACAGTGATAACGCCCAAATGCAATACTGGTTACCCGTAGAGCGTTGTTACAGCCGATACTCGAAGTAAGAGAAAAGTCCTATCCTTTAGAGCGAGTTGCACCAAATTGTTAACTTTTCTATTTTTCCTATCTATAAAATACAAATAACAATCATTATCAATAACTAGAAAAAGTAGTGGAATCAGGAAAAATGGAAACCCCGATTAAATTTCATCGCTCAACACTTGCAGTTGTTGTTTCTGCGCTGATCGCAGGACACGCTGTTGCTGACGAAGACGTAACTCAACTCGAAACAATGACCGTATTAGGTGAGACTTACCGAAATACGGCAACAAAAACGTCATTAGAACCAGAAGAAACCCCACAGGCAATCACCATCATCACGAAGGATGAAATGGATTTACGCGGAGTGAGCACGGTCAGCGAAGCACTTCGTTACTCATCTGGTGTAAATACCGAACTGCGCGGTGGTGCCGTTACGCGTCTAGACCTATTCAATATCCGTGGTTTCATTAACTACACCAACTTCTACGATGGTCTCCCTCTCCTATTCAACGGTTGGAACTTACAGCCACAAATTGATGCAGCTGCGGTTGAGCAAGTTGAAGTGTTCAAAGGACCTACGTCTGTTTTATATGGAAACATTCCACCAGGCGGCATGGTCAACATCATCGCAAAGACTCCGCAATCTGAGCCAGCTAACACGGTATCAGTCAGTACTGGCACCAACAGCCTGAAAGAAGTGAACTTCGACACCACGGGGCAAATTGGTGATTCAAACGTGAACTACCGCATCGTAGGGATGGCGAAACAGCGAGATGGTCAAGCAGAAACATCGGAAGACGAACGTTATCTGATTGCGCCGTCATTCGACTGGCAAGCGACAGACAACACGCTTGTTAATGTCAACGTGTACTACCAAAACGATCCTTCGGCAGGTATTTACACCACAGTTCCAGCAGCGGGCTCCGTTCTCGATAACCCACTCGGTTCGTTGTCTCCTGATACTTACTTGGGCGACAAAAACTGGAACACCTATGAACGTGAAGTGTTGATGATTGGCTACAAAATTCTGCACGACTTCAACAACAACTGGCAGTTCTTGCAAAATGCACGCTACATGACAGCTGACTCGTACCAAGAAAACACGTACAACAGCCCATTAGCCGCTGATAATCGCACGATTGGTCGTAATGCTTACCTCACGGATGAAGACTCAACTTCATTTGTGATTGATAACCAATTATCAGGTTACGTTGCCCATGGCAATTTCGAGCATAACTTACTACTTGGGTTAGATTACCAATACCTAGATTCTGATGTGAAATACAAAGACACCTTAGGTTACTCACTTACGCAAGACATCTTTAATCCTAATCACAATCAGATTGACCGCGACGCTCTAAAGTTCGCTTACCAGCAGGCACTGGATATCAAGACGAAACAGCTTGGCGTTTACTTCCAAGACCAACTTCGCTACAACAACCTTGTGATGATTGCCGGACTTCGCTGGGATAAATACGAATCCGACACCAACACTGTGAGTGATTACCTAGGCACAGTCACACCGAGCAAGGAAAAGCTTGATGAAAACAACGTATCTTTCCGAGTTGGTGCGTTATACGAGCTTGATTTTGGTCTGTCTCCTTACCTGACTTACTCAGAGAGTTTTGAACCAATCGCGGGGGCTGATGCATCAGGTAAAGCGTTCGACCCTTCTACTGGTCATCAATGGGAGCTGGGCTTCAAATACGCCCCTCTGGGTGGTGACGTATCAGGCAACCTAGCGCTGTTCCATATCACCAAGAAAAACGCGATCTTGACCGATCCTAACAACCCATACGCACCGCAATACCAAGCTGGTGAAGTGGTTTCTCAAGGTGCAGAGCTAGAAGCGAAATGGCAAGCAACGCCGCAAGCTGACCTAACGCTAAACTACACCTATATCAATATGGAAATTAAAGAAGACAGCTATTACCACCAAGAAGGCAAAACGCCAGTGTGGGTACCAGAACAAACCGCTTCTTTATGGGCAAATTACTACTATGAAGGTACTTTAACAGGGCTTCGCACTAGTGCTGGCGTTCGTTACGTAGGTAAAACAGAAATGGATGCACAAAATAGTGACCAAGTGCCAGATTACACCTTGGTTGACCTAGCGGCGAGCTATGACTTATCGGCGGCTTCACAATCACTCGACGGCGCAAGCGTCACGCTGTCTGCGAGCAATATCTTTGATGAGGAATACTACAGCTGTTACGACAAGAACAACTGTTGGTTTGGTGCTGAACGATCTATCGAAGCGAAGCTTGAGTACAAGTTCTAACGCCTAACAAGCCGCTCAAACAAGTTCTTTTTCGAGAACATAAAAACAAACTGTATATTTCACAAATCAAAAGCGGTGGCTACCAATAAGCCACCGCTTTTCATTTCTCTTAGCTTTTACTACAGAGCGCTTCTGAACAGTATTTAAAGTTCGAGTTGAGTTACCTTGTCACTTTTCTGTAGCAACGCTCAGGTCGCCCTACCGTGCCATAATTTAAGTCTGCCTCTAATTCACCAGAACTGATCAAGTATTCCAAATAACGTCTGGCCGTTGTTCGGCTGGCACCAATTTGCTCTCCAGCGTCATCCGCCGTATACATCTCTTCACCGACGAACAATCCTCGAATTTTATCCAAAGTTACCCCATCAATCCCTTTGGGCAATCTGTGCGACGACGTGTCTGGTACCACATTTGATTGCAGCATCTTATCAACTAAATTCTGGTCCAAGCTTTCTGCGACATGGAGTTGTTGGCGTTGCGAAATGTACTTTTGCAATGCAGCCTCCAACCTTGGAAACATCACTGGCTTAAGCAGATAATCAACTACCCCGCCTCGCATCGCTTGTTGCAGTGTATCTACGTCTCTTGCCGCGGTAATTAAAATCACATCACAAGTTTGATTGTTCGCACGAAGCGTATTGAGGATCTCTAATCCTGTTCCATCGGGTAAATACACATCCATGAGCAGCAAATCAGGCTTGAGCACCTCAAGCTGTAATTCTGCTTCCATCCGTGTCGTTGCAATGCCCACCACTTCCAAACCAGAGAGTTGGCTCAGATATTTATGATGTAGCTCTGCAATGGCAATATCATCCTCGATGATCATGACTCGCGTTGCCGTATTCATACTTGTTCTTCCTTAGGCAAATACACGGTAATTCTCGTTCCATGTTCTGTATTTGGTAGCATCTCAACATAACCGTGATAACGCGTCGCCAGTTGATTAACTAGATGCAATCCCACACCTCGATTCTGACGCGACTTGGTTGAAATGCCCTTCTTCAAGAGCTCTTGTGGCTCAATGTTTTCCGGCAGTCCACACCCTTGGTCGACAACCTCTAAAATCACTTCGTTGCCATAATCACTGATCGACACATCAATGCTGCGGCGCTCTAATGCAAACGCAGATTCAACACGAATAGCAGACAGCGTCGCATCGAAAGCGTTGTCGATTAGGTTGCCAAGTACCGTGACCAGATCTTCTGCATTTAACCACTCAGGTAATGGCTCCAATCGACTGCCTTCTTCTACCACTAACTGTAATCCCAGTTCACGTGCACGCTCGGTTTTACCCAGTAACATGCCGGCAATAAGCGGGTCTTTGATGGTATCGCGTAAAAACTCTATCATCGCTTGATAGTGTGCTGTCTCTTGCCCAATCAATTGTTGAACCGCTTCGAGTTCCCCCATCTGAACCAATCCGCTGATCGTATTAAGCTTATTTCTGTGCTCGTGAGTCTGAGAGCGAAGCAAATCGGCGTATTCTTTAGTTTGCGAAAGCTGTTCAGTAAGTTCGTTTATTTCATCACGCAGACGGAAACTGGAAACCGCACCGACGATTTTTCCTTCGACGTAGATTGGCGAACGGTTGGCAATTAAACGCTTGTGATTAAGGAAGATCTCGATATCGTGATCTTCTTGTCCTGTTTCCAGCACGGTATACAAATCGCTGTCTCTCAGGGTATCTGTCAGCGGTCTATTCAGAGCCGATTCCCTTTCAATACCTAAAATCTGACACGCACTTCGGTTGATGGAACGCAATACACCTTGGGCATCAATACTTAATACCCCTTCTTTAATAGTGCTCATGGTGACGTCGAGTTCACCGTACAAACGCCCAATTTCCTCTGGTTCAAAACCCAAAATGGCACGCTGAAATTTTCGGGATGCATAGTTGGAAACAATCGCGTTGGCAGCAACAACGATCAATGCCATTAAGATAAGGAATGCAAAGAAAGGCTCGATGCGGTCTTGTAAGCGTTCCAGCAAATAACCGACCGAAACCACACCAATGATGTTGCCTTGTTGATCGAAAATTGCCGCTTTACCACGGACGGAATAACCCAATGATCCTTGAGCCGTCGAGATGTATGATTTACCTTCCACCAGCGCTCGTTGGTTGTCGCCGCCTTTCATTGGCTTACCGATGCGCTCGTCGATAGGGTGAATCAAACGCACACCATTTTTATCCCCAATCACAATGAACGCAGCACCAAGTGCCTCAGTCATTTCACGAAACCGCTGTTGATAAGGGTCGGTATTCTGAGACTCAATCATTTCGCGAACAATATGAGAAGTAGACAAGAAACGAGCAACGCCAAGCGCTTTCTCCCCCATCTCTTGTTCTTGGTCGAATTTTAGGTAGGTAAAGCCCGCAGCCACCAGAATAAGAAGTTCGATCAAACCCGACAGCGTCATAATAATAAGCATGCGCTTACGAAAGCTGATCCGACTCCAACTCATTGATATTTCCTTTATCTTCGCCAGTTTTCCACGTCACTGTGGCACACTTTCCTAAGTTAACACTGAGTTAACATGCTCGCTCTAATCAAATGACAAATCTGTGAACAGACGAAACGTTCTGAACGGTTTACGGTTAATTTATAGGCGTGCCGTGCTTTCTTCAGTTCGAACAAACCCGTTCCAACACTTAGCTTTGTCACTCATGGCTCATTTAGCGCATTTATAGCCGCCGTGAAATATCAAAATTCAATCATAATGCTAACGAAATAATGTTGTAATTTATTCAACATCATACATAAATTGCCATCTAAATCTTGAACATGATCACACCAAATTTAGCGGTTTTTGAGGCGTTTTTAGACTTTCGATCGTATAATTTTTAGTCAAGAAGCCTAGCAGAGCTTCGAATAAAGAAAGCAGCCAACTGGAAGTCTATTTAACGCTCAACACTTGCGTCAGTAAATTGAAGATACATTGATAAAAATACAAATACTGACCGTAGGACAACCACTTAGACACCATCTGCAATTGCAATAACTATAAACAGAGGTGCTTTTATAGTTAGAAGGAACACCAAAACATGGAACGCGATACATTTGGAATTTGCCTGAATAAGGCTATGCTGTCAGAGAATATGTATTCAACGTTTACGCACGTCAGGGCTTATGAAAAGAGTGACACCAGTTCTTCTGATCTCAAGGTGCTGCTTTCATTCCCACAGATGAGTGGTAAAGACTTACTGAATACTATGCGAGGCTCTCGTCAGCTTGAGTGGAGAGCAGAATTTCACTGCCCTTCGATGAAGTGAATCAGTACAAGTCACACAACAACGGTGCGTCCAGCTAAGCCCCACTTAACTGGGCGCAACATTTAACCAACATTTCTTTTGCCCAATCACTTAACACTTTGTAGTGAATACTTTATATTAGAGCTTATACTCTAAAGCAAAGTAGCCACTATGAAACAAACCGGAAAGTTCTGGATTTTGGGTCTTCTCAGCAGCTCAATTTCTCTTGCCTGTCACTCGGCTCCCATCACATTCGATGATGCATGGAATTTGTTGTTAGAAAACAACTATTCCCTTAAAGCACAACGTGCCAATGTTGAAAGCTACGAATACCAACAAAGCGCAACTGATAACCTCAATTTGCCGCAAGTCAGTATTGGTGCGAACTACACACGCTTGGATACCGACGTAACACTGTCTGGTCAGCAAATTCTCGACAGCACTGGGCAACACATTAGCGTGCCACCTGTTTTCCAACCTATTTTTAGCGCTCTTGCGAATACCACATCGACGATCACCGAACGCGACATCTTCTCTTCTTCGATTCGTGCTATCTGGCCGATATTTACTGGCGGTCGCATCAATGCAGCTCAAACCGCCGCAGAAGGTAAAACGGACGAGGCAAGAAGCCAACTCGCAATGGAGCAGCAAGCTCGCTTTGAAGATCTCTCCAAATACTACTTCTCGGTCGTGCTCGCCAAAGAAGTATTAGCAACACGTCAAGCCGTAGAAAAAGGCTTAACCAAGCACCGTGATTTTGCGATTAAAATGGAAGAGCAAGGTCAAATCGCCCGTGTTGAGCGCCTTCAAGCGGAAGCGTCATTAGACAAGGCTAAGGTCGAGACACGCAAAGCCGCCAGTGACCTGAGTATTGCCCAAGCGGCTTTGGGCAAGATCTTAGCGCAGAACGATTCAGTAGAACCTTCAGAAACGCTGTTTATCAACAACAACCTTCCACCGTTAAGTGCGTTTGTTGATCAAACACTACTGACCTACCCCGGCTTAGATTTGTTGGATGCCAAGCACAAACAAGCGTCGAGCTTAATCAAAGCCGAGAAAGGCAAATACTATCCGGAAGTTTACCTATACGGTGATTACAGCCTATATGAAGACGATTCCCTTGCCAGCCAAATGAAACCGGATTGGCTAGTGGGTGTTGGCGTTAACATCCCTCTAATTGAGTCCACTGGTCGTAGCGAGAAAGTAAAAGCAGCACAAAGCATGGTCACCCAAGTGGATGCGCTGAAATCACAAGCGAAACAAGACTTGTCGCTTCTGGTACAAAAGACCTACCTAGAAGCACAACAAGCCATTGATGAAGTGCAAGGTCTAGAATCTAGTATCGCCCTTGCGGACGAGAACCTACGCTTGCGCGAAAAAGCATTCACTCAGGGCTTATCGTCCTCTTTGGATGTCGTTGACGCGCAACTGTATGTCGCCAGCGTAGAAACACAGCAATCAGCGGCACGTTTCCGTTATCTGATTTCTTTAACCAAACTATTAGCACTGAGCAGCGAAATGAACAGCTTCGCTCAATACCAACATACTGCTTACGTTCCAGCATCAGCATCCAAAGAGGCAAAATAAGTCATGGCAGCAAAATCTCTAAAACCCGCTCTACTATCACTTTGTGCTTTGGGTGTCGCTTCTTGGGTTGGCTACCAGTTCTACCAAGCGTATCAACCAGAACCGGCACGTTTACAGGGGTTGATTGAAGCGCAGCAATACAGCATCTCTTCTAAAGTTCCTGGTCGTATTGATGAAGTCATGGTGCGCAAAGGCGATGATGTCGAAAAGGGTCAGTTGATCTTTACCCTTCACAGCCCAGAAATCGAAGCAAAATTGGAGCAAGCCAAGGCAGGTGAAAAAGCCGCTGGCGCATTGGCACTAGAAGCAGAAAAAGGGGCACGTGAGCAACAAATTCAAGCCGCAAAAGACCAATGGTTAAAAGCGAAAGCGGCTGCAGATTTGATGGAAAAGACCTACCAACGTGTAAACAACCTTTATAAAGATGGCGTAGTTGCGGAGCAAAAACGCGACGAAGCCATGACGCAATGGCAAGCATCTAAATACACCGAAAGCGCAGCGTTCCAAATGTACAACATGGCGAAAGAAGGCGCGCGTAGCGAAACCAAAGTCGCAGCAGCAGAAAAAGCACGCATGGCGGCTGGCGCAGTAGCGGAAGTAGAAGCGTATGCCAAAGACACGCAAATCTACAGCTGGTTTGATGGTGAAGTCTCTCAAGTTTTACTGCAAAGCGGCGAACTTGCACCTCAAGGCTTCCCGGTTGTGACGGTTATTGATACCCAAGATTCTTGGGCAACACTGAACGTGCGCGAAGATTTGCTCAAACACTTCACCAAAGGCACGACCTTTAAAGCTTACCTACCAGCATTGGATAAAGACGTTGAGTTTAAAGTCACCCATGTTGCCGTAATGGGCGATTTCGCTACATGGCGCGCGACAGACGCATCGAAAGGTTTTGATCTTCGCACATTCGAAGTGGAAGCTCGCCCTACCCAACCAGAGCCTGAGCTACGTATGGGCATGAGTGTTGTGGTTGAGCTGTAATCGCGTTGGCTTAAGACTATGACGATTCAAATCTCACAACGACAAATCCTGCGGCGCGATAAGTGGTTATTATCTTGCCTGACATGGGTGCCGATCTTATTAGCAGTCACTATTTGGGGTGTTTTCTCTGCAGGTATTGCAAGAGATCTCCCGATTGGTGTGGTTGATTTGCAGCACTCGCAGTTGTCACGCAAGATGATTCAATCTCTTGATGTCTCTTCCACTCTTTCTGTTGATTATCACTACACTAGTTCAACAGAAGCGAAGAACGCGATGATCGAGGGTGATATCTACGCTTATGCTGTGATTCCCCCTCAATTCGACCAAGACATTCTTTTGCATCGACAACCTCAACTATCGGTCTTCTTTAACAGCCAATACATTTTGGTTGCCAAGTTGATTAACTCAGCGGTCGCGCAGTCTCAAGGGTATTTTGATGCGCAGTTAGAAACCATGGGTAACCTAGCAAAAGGCAACACCACAACACTTGCAGCTATTGGTCAAGCCGTGCCGATTTCCACCCAGATTACAGCCTTGTTTAACCGCAACACCAACTACGCTCAGTTTTTGGTAACAGCGATTGTTCCGGCGATCTGGCAGATCTGTGTCGTGGTCAGCACCATTTTGATCCTCGCAGCGCATTTTCGCCTTTATGGTAACGGCAACAATAGTTTTGCTTTCTTAGGCGAGCGCCCTTTCACTCGACTAAGCAAAATTCTAAGCCAGTACATTCCTGTCTTTATGGCACAAGGCGCGCTGTTCTTAGTCTGGTTCTATATAGTGCTGGATTGGCCGATGGAAGGTAGTTATCTGGTGATGCTGTTAGCGCAGTTCGTAACGACCATCGCATGCATCATCATGGGGGCCTTGTTCTTCTTCCTATCGATGGATCCTGCACGCGCGATGAGCTTTGCTGGCGCATTTACCGCGCCTAGCTTCGCGTTTATGGGTATTACTTTCCCCGTTTCAGACATGAATGCTCTTGCCCATGCATGGAGAGGATTGCTGCCAATTACGCATTACATCGAAGTTCAAGTGGACCAAGCAAGCTACGGCGCAAGTGCGGCACAATCTATCGGCTCACTCTGGCCGATGGTTGGGTACATTATCCCGCTACTGATGACGGCAGCTTTATTAGCAAAACATCGCAACACAGCTTTGCTAAACAGCGCATCTTCAACAGATAGCAAACAGGAGGTTGTATGACACTGTGGCAACTGATTAAAACAGAACTTCGCTCAGTGATGACCAACCCTGTCGTGGTACTGACGGTCTTTGGTGGTGTGGTATTTTACTCCTTCTTATACCCGCTTCCATACGCACAACAAACACCGAGGGAACAGCCAATAGCGATTGTGAATCTCGATGGAAGCCAAACCAGTTTAACCTTAGAACGCATGGTCGATGCGACGCCTCAGGTTAAGGTAGTGACGCGTTTACATACTATTGCCGATGCGAAACAAGCATTCTTAAACCGAGAGATAACTGGCTTCTTGGTGATTCCAGAACACTTCTACAAAGACTTGATGCTTGGCAGCAGCCCTACTCTGGCTTATGCCGCCGACGCTTCTTACTTCTTGGTGTACGGTACCGTCGTCGAAGGTTTAGCACAAGCTGGTGGTACGCTTGGCGCTCAAGTTAAAGTAAGCAAGATGGTAATCGATGGTGTACCACTGAGCATGGCGAGCCATGACTACTCTGCAATCAAACTCAACATGAAACCAACCTTCAACCCAACCATGGGCTACATCGAATACGTGGTGCCAGCGGTGTTTGTATTGATCCTTCAACAAACATTGATCATGGCAGTCGGGTTGCAAACCGGTACTCAACGCCATGGTCGTGGGTATTGGTCACAAGTGCCAACAGGCGCTCTGTTGCTGGCCAGAACCTTGGTCTTCGTTGCTATCTACTACTTGCTCAGCGCCTACTATTTTGGCTTCAGTTTTGAACGCTTGAACGTCAACCACGTTGCCAACGCAGGTGAGCTACTCACCTTGTTATTGCCATTCTTACTTGGTTGTTGTGGTTTAGGTTTGTGGCTCGGATACTTGCTACCAAGACGCGAGCTGGTGACATTAGTCGTACTGGTTAGCTCAATGCCATTAATCTTCTTAGCAGGCTTTATTTGGCCGGTTGAGTCGATTCCTGCCCCGCTGCTTTGGTTTGCTGATTTGAGCCCGAGCACGTGGGCAATCAAAGGCTTTTTAGCACTCAACCAAATGGGCGCAACGTGGCAACAAGTCGCTAAACACTGGACTGCTCTTTGGGTGCTTACAGTTCTTTGGGGCGGCGTTGCTTACTGGATTGCCAAACGCAATACCAAACCAGTAGTAACAGAAAGCTTAGGTTAACGGCTGTTTATCCAATTAAGAAAGGGGCTCATGTAGCCCCTTTTTGTTTGTTCGGATATTTTAGTAACTGAGTTGAGCTGAACAGTTTCTGGCTCGTTTGTGGACAGATATGAGTTATAGGAACCTCTAATTAACTACAGCTTATCTAGTGTAAATAAATATCTTAGTTAGCTGCTTGCCAGAGAATTTCGTCAAAATGCTTGTCGCTGACTATGAAAGCGACGCTGTATCGGGCTCTAGTAATAGCGACATACAGTTTATTTTGACTAGTTTGCTTATCAGCAAAAGCACCATCTTGCCCTTTCAAAAACTTTATAAAGCGGTCTGTCGGATGAATTAGAACATGGTCAACAGTTTGCCCTTTGGAATCACCAAAGGTCATCAAGTTTTCATATATATCTAGCTCTTTACCTGAGTTAGCAGAATGCCTAAGTATTAGGGGAGCATGTTGTTTAACATACTTTGAGACATCTTTTGGGGAAACGAAATGTATACCTGTATGTATATCTATACCAGGGTAATCTACTTTAGATTCTGTTTTGGAATACCCCTCTCCCTTATGAACTGTATCTGCAAATTCACATATTGGCTGTATTGAGCGCCAACACTCGTTGAGGGCGCTAAAAACAAACCCCATTTTCCTGTAAGCCTCAAGTTTTTGTTGGCTATCAGATGGCACTTTGGGCTTTGAGGTAGTGTGATATATAGTTTGTCTAAAGTCCCCGAAAGCATGAATCTCAAGCTCTTTAGATTTTGCAATTAGCTTGATTAAGTCAAAATCCCAGCCAGCAAAGTCTTGAGTTTCATCGAGATAAACACGGCTATATATCGAACTGATTCGCTCAGAAATAGCAATGTTGTCTTCTTTTACAATCCTGCATCCTAGCTTTGAGAGAAACTCTGTATGGGCACGATTTTGGCTAGTCAGAAAATGCTTTTCATTGTATTTCGCTCCTAACTTTTCTTTCCTGCCCGGAATATTCATTCTCCCTCTCTTGTGGGGGTTACTGCTATTGAGGTTGATGCCATCAATACGAGTGGTGAAAATGCACCTCTGATATGGCCTTACTACATCTTCTAATATGAAGGAATACCAGCCCTTGACTATGAACAATTCCCTTCGCTGCCCGCCAAGCTCATCAAATTTCCTGTAAAGCTCATTTTGGTTACTACGGGTGTAAGTAATAACCAAAACCTTCTTGCCTTCATCAGTCAGTTCTATTGATTCCTTGACTATTCGAGTTGTCTTGCCTGCCCCAGCGCAAGCAATAAAGAGTTTCTTAGTCAAACTTCAATGCCTCCAACAGATAGTTTGGATACTGAATGACTTTTGTGCTATCGAATATACGCACAGCAGAATCTACTTTTTTAGAACCATAGTTCTTGTCTCCTTTTTCACCTACGTAGACAGCCTTGAAGTATTTAATCTTCCCGTCCAAACTTTTAATCTCTTTATATTCGTTGTAGGCCATTTTTGATAAGGCTATTTCTGCGAATTCATCTAGAGTTTTTTCATTTTTTCCATTAGCAGCTATCAATGAAGGCTCTAGTGATTTTAGTTCGTCGTTTGGCTCAGAGAAGAACTTAATATTCTTAAACTTGAAGTTATTTGCATAATCAATAATGTTGGTTTGGTATGAACCATCATTATCTTTTACCACGTTTACCTTGGTTCCGATAAGTTTGGCTATTTGAAGGTAGTGCTTGAAACCTATACCTCTCACAACGATGATATCAACGCCATCTTCTTCGGGTAACCTTTTGTTATCTTGTAAGTATTTCTTCTTCAGAATCAATTCATCAGAAGGTCCTTCTACTAGAATGACTTTTTTAGAGAGAACAATTCTCAATGTGTCATACCCCGGTAATCTTTGAAGGGTTTTGGCTGTACCAGAATCAATTTCTTTTAGCCTAAGATAGTCATCAGAAATTAAACATAAATGGTTAAGGCTAAGCTTGTTAAGAACATAAGAACTGTGGGTAGTAATAAATATTTGGTTATTGGTATTGTCTGAAATGAACTTTACCAACCTGCTTAGATTTGTATGAGAGAGGTGATTCTCCGGTTCCTCTACAGTAACAAAGTTGACATTACCACCTTTGTTTAAGAGAGCTAGCTTAACCTGTATTTTATTTTGCTCCCCTTTACCTATATGGTTAAACGATATTTCGTCTACCGCTAGTTGGAGCCCAGCTTCGACAGTTCCCGAGTTAGTGTCAGCTATGATCGAGAGGTTTTGCTCTGTGACCTGATTCTCAGAGTCAAGGTCATTGTTGAGCTCTTGAATTTGCTGCTGCTCTTCAAAGGAGTTTTTCAATTGACGATAGTTTAGGTGGAGTAAAGCTTGCTGCTCTTTGGTTAGGGACGAGTTAATGATGTTGGATAAATATTGAGTCTTACCATAAGTGGGATGAAGTCTAGTGGGGTCAATAAATAGGCCCTTTACTTTTCTGCTCAGAAACTTAATTGGCTCCCAGGCAAAACTAAACCACTCGACTTTGTAGAACTCTGTTGGGATGCTATCAACTTTAGCGTTTTTGCAAAACTCTTCATACGTACTGGTTAAATCTTCATCGAAGCAGATTTTGATAAATATTCCTTCATTCTCTTTATTTTGTGAATTGTTCTTACCCCTGTATTCCGGGCAGTCAGATAAGTATGCTTCGATAAGAATTTCAGGCAATGTGCCTTTGGATAGATCGCCATCAAGGTACGTGCGCACCGCCTTATTATTGAATAACTGTGGAGATAGCGAGGAACTTATAGACTTACCTCTGTAGTTAGAGCTTGAAACCAGCTCTAAAGCTTCCAAAATTGTAGTTTTACCTGAATCGTTGTCTCCGACGAGTATATTCACTTTTTCATTAAACTCGTATTCACCTGATTCGATTTTCTTAAAGTTCTTGATAGTTAGTTTTTCGATGTACACAAGGTTATCCATATTAAATTACATGCTTATCAAATAACTATACCTTACTGAAAATCGGAAAAAGATGATGCAAAGCATACATTTAAGGTTGGTTATAGAGTTTTGAGAAAGAATCTCACAAAATGAAATTTAGAAGAAAGAGGTTATGCATAATAAATATACCAAGAAGCCTCTCTATCAAAAATAGTTATGCATCAGATAATGAAAGGTATGTATTGCACACGCCTTATACATTTAGAAAAGCTAAACCAAAAAATTAGTCCGTAACTCTTGCCCTACTCAAAAACAGTTTAGATCAACAGAACTAAACCGTTTCTATCAGGTTTGAAAAAGGGTCTTCAAACGATAAATCGTACGATGAGTCCACCTAACGAAAACTTGAGATAATCGCTGGTATCCTTGGTAATAAGCCAACCAACGCCATTACGCTCGTTAGTGCTATATAAGTTCGCTACGAAGACGTGAAGTTATTACGTTTTTATTCTTGAATATGTATTCAAGTTATCCCAAAACAGCGACTCCTTTGCTGGTTTTTTCTCTGTACAAGCGCTAGCTCACTCTCGACAGCAAAGCTCATATTCCAAGCGTCAAAAGCATCTGCTTTCGGGTCATAACCAAGAGACTTTTTAGTTTCAGTAATGTCCAGCCTCTTAAAGCGATTATTAGAGATTCCATGAGCGATGACGAAAGGTTCACCCTTTAATTCAGACTCAATGCTATTTATTAGCAATGAGCAGAGATCTTGCGGTTCACTCCATGCACTCAAATCTCGTGAACTCATTTGTCTCCACTCCTGCTGATACTCAAAAGCACCAATTCGGACAGCGACTACCTCAATATTTTTTTGATACGCATAGTATGCACCAAGTGCTTCGCCAAAGACTTTGCTGACACCGTATAGATTCTTAGGACGTATCGGCATATTCTCTTTTACTTGAATATCAAGCGGATAACCTTCGATTGTTTGCGCGCTACTCGCATACACCACGCGATCAACTCCACTTTCATACGCACTTTGAAAGATGTTGTAAGCGCCAACGATATTGGCAGGTAGTAAGTGCTTGAATGGCGTATCAGGAGAAGCGAGCCCCGCCAAATGAACCACAACATCGATATTATTCTCTTGAAACACTGAACTAACAGCAGCTAAATCACTAATATCTAACTTTATTCCTCGCTCATCATCGACACTCAGATCTGCGAGGATCAATTTGTGATCAGGTAAAAAGTCGTCGATATACTTTACCAATGCAGAGCCAATTCTGCCGTTTGAACCTGTAATTAAGATTGTTTTCGACATTTATATCCTCCGATAAACAACACTATCGTTGTTTGCACGTTGTGCTTACTCAACAAGTTCTTTTAGTTTGGAACTTGAGTTTGTGCTTTCAATTTGGAGATAGACTAATTACCATGTTGATATTAGTAAATTGACATAATTTAATACCGATATAAAAAACGCTAATATCAGTGTAATGATGTTGAAGGCATTAGACTCACTTCGAGAGACTGGCAGCATTAGTCGAACAGCAGAACATCTTCATGTAACGCAAGCTGCCGTTAGCCATGCGGTCAAAGCTATTGAAACGGTTATCGAGACGCCCATAGCGGTACGAGGATCAAGAGGTGTTACTCTCACTGCCGCTGGGTTAGCTGCAAGTGAATCAGCAACCATCGCACTGAGCGCCATCAACGATATATTGAAACTAGCCGGCTCATCTATTTCCGGCACAGTGAATGTTGCAGCAATCAACTGCGTGTCTAGAGTCATCCTTTCTGAGATCTTGGTGAATGTCCGTAGAACGCACCCAAATCTAGAGATCAACTTATTTACTGGCACAGACCAAGAAGTAGAACAGTGGGTAAAAGCAGGAATTGCAGATATTGGAATCGCATATAACATGGATCCGACTTGCAGTGAGTTACTCTTTGAGGATGAGTTTTATTTTATTACTCCCTATGGTCAACCGAAGACATCGATTGTCGACTTAGTGAGCTTGAATGATAAACCGATTATTGTGTCATCCTCTGGGTGTGAAATATTTATACAGGAATTATTTGATAGGCATCAACACACGTTGAACATAAAAACGACAGTTTCAGACACCGCGGCACTGTTTTCTATCGTAGCCTCTGGATACGGTACATCACTCATCCCTGGTTTAGCTTTTCCTGATAATTGGAAGAAACAGGTCTCTCGGCTACGTGTTTCACCAACATTACGTTGCGAGTTGAGGTTGATGTGTGCAGCAGATAAAAGTGAGCATGGTGAAGTTCGAACATTAGTTGAGCAAATTCGGGAAGTAGCAAAAAGCAAGCATCAGTTGATTTGATATGAGCGACCATACGAGATTGGCACAAGAACATACGGCCGCCTATGTTAGAGGATGAATCCAGTGTTATCTCATCACTTCTGTTCTAACTCGAAATGGGACAAAAAACGGTTTAGCTCCACAGAACTAAACCGTTTCTATCAGGTTAGAAAAAGGTTCTTCAAACCATAAATCGTACAATGAGCCTATCTAACGAAAGCTTGGGATAATTGCTGGAATCCCCGGAAGTAAGCCCACCAATGCCATTACGCTTGTTAGTACAATAAACATAATGCCAGGCAACACCCAACGGCTCATTTTACTGAGTTCCCCACTGCGTTCTTTACAGCCGACTAAGCCTAAATTATCTAGCAACATGGTGAGAGACCAGCCAAATGCAGGGTTAACGAGCGCTGAAGAAAATACAACAATCGCCGCCGATTGAGTGGTTTTCCCTTCACGCGTCATTTCCATTCCTGCTTCTAGCAAAGGAACAAATACTCCAACAATGAGCGCAACACAAAGTACAGGTTGCCAGATCGCTAAGTCCATTGGGTAGCCCCAAACCGCGGCGATGATACAAAACAGCGCCGTCAGCAAAGCGCCAGCTGGAATTGGACGTTTAGCGATCGCCGCCGGAACGATGTAAGTTCCCCAAGAAGACGTAAAGTTAGTACCACCGAGCAGAGAACCGAACGTCTGACGAATGGAAGCGGTGGTCATGGTATCGTCGATGTTCATATGTACTTTTTCTGTACGTTTTGGATAGCTGATTTTTTGAAACACTTGATGCCCTAAAAAATCAGGCGACCACATGGCTACGGCTAAAATAGCAAAAGGCAATACCACCATGAAATGCTCAATCGTAGGTAAACCTAGCATCCAACCCGTATCTTCCCCCCACCAATACATAGGGTTCATATTGGGTAAGCCGGGCTCGGTTTGAAAAGAAAACGGAGCGCCCATAGCAAAAGCTAAAGTACCGCCTAGCAAGCAACTAAGAGGAACCGCTAGCCAACGCTTACGAAAGTGTTCCAGTAATGCATATAAAATAATGGTGCAAAAGATCACAACAAAAGCAATGTGGCTCATCCCTATTCCCTCTGCCCACGCGAACAGCTTTTTGACTTGAGAGACGGTTCCAACAAAGCCAAGGTAGAGCAATAAACCACCACACACGCCTTTACTGGTGAGATTTGCTAACATGCTGCCACCTTTACTGATGGCTAACAGTATGCCAAAAGCGCCAATCAGCAGACCAAAGGCCATTGGGTGCCCGCCTGCTGCAACGACGATAGGAATCAATGGGATGAGCGGGCCGTGTGTACCCGCGAGGTTTGCGGTCGGCAACAGAAAGCCTGAGAAAAGAATAATGAAAACAGAGGCGATGAGTAGTTCATAACGTACATTTTCTAAAATAAAGCCTTCATTCAACCCTAGCGCTCCGGCAAAGGTTGCGGCAATGGCTCCCACCATAACAACTTTACCAATGGTCGCGGCCATCGCTGGAATGGTATCTTCTACCTCGAATCGATAATCTTTAAACGGCAAATTGGGACGCCAACGTTTAGGCGCCATGATTTGCAACTCGTGCTCTAAATATTGTTCTCGGGACTCAAACTCCGAGCTAGGTTTATGTTGTTGTTCATAAGTGAGTTCATCCTCACTGGCTTTAGGCTTATCTGTTCGAATATGTACGGACTCTAAAGTGCTGCTCATTGTGATTCCTTTCGTTCACACTCTAAGGTGTGTTTTTCCAACCAACGTTGTTTGCTCAATAAACGAAGATTAAGCAAGTCGTTGTCTCTATATTCTCTGCGACAAGAACTCGATAACTGACGTTTATGAACCCTTTAAATTAAGTTGCTAGTACCTTATACCAAACGAAAAAGTACAAATAGTCTCAGATGGTTAGACATTAGTCGTAGGGTTCGGGCTAACAGTATGAGCGTTGTGATGGGATCTGATAAACCTAGCTCAAGGTCTTTGGTAAAAGCGAACGAAAGGTGTGGAAGCCTGGTGAGCCAACAGCAACAGAAAGCTTGGGTTAGCGGCTTTTTATCCAATGAAGAAAGGGGCTCATGTAGCCCCTTTTAATTTATCGATTCATGTGTCGCAATTAGTCTAACAGCGCATCAACTGGATAATAGTTTTCGAAACACTCGCTGTTTTAATGTCTTCCATCGAGCAAAAAGCAAACCAATAGCGATTAAAATATAGATCGTCGGCTCTGCTACCTCTGACTTCACCGACCAATAGAAATGAATCGGCGCAAATACCGCAGCTAAGTAAACCCAGTTATGCAGCTTTTGCCATTTAGGACCCATCTTGCGTTGTATAGATTGAGTCGAAGTCACCGCCAGAAGTAACAAGATTACCCACACTGCTGCACCAACGGTCAAATAAGGGCGTTTGACGATTTCAGAGGCAAGTAAACTCCAATCCAACCCTAAATCGAGCACAGCAAACGCAACCAAATGAAGCACTGCCCAGAAAAAGCTGTATAACCCAAGTAGTCTCCTAACTCGAACTAACAAACCCTGCTTGGTCCAACGCGCAAGTGGAGAAACTAACAAGGTAATAAACAGCGTATTCAGCGCGCTAATACCCGTGTAATGGATAATGCCTTGAACAGGGTCGCCACCTAAGTTGTCGGTATTAATCGCAATAACCAGCAGACCTAAAAAGCCTAAAGAGACAAGATGGATAAGGACCTTAAGCGCAATGATGTGTTTTGGCGTCAGCTTTCTCAATAGAACTTCCTCAGGTCCATATTCTTATAGAGATGCGCCACCTCTTCCTCGTAACCGTTGAACATCAATGTTGGCTGTCTGCGAGTGCTGAGTACACTGCCCTCACCGATGAAACGCTCGCTTGCTTGGCTCCAACGTGGGTGGTCAACATTTGGGTTCACATTAGCGTAAAAACCGTATTCATTTGGTGCTAAACGATTCCACGTTGTTGGCGGCTCTCGGTCAGTTAAACGAATTCGAACAATAGACTTAATGCTTTTGAAACCATACTTCCACGGTACAACTAAGCGAAGTGGCGCACCGTTTTGTGGTGCAAGCGTCTTACCGTATAAACCGACAGAAATCAGTGCGAGCGGGTTCATTGCTTCATCAAGACGAAGCCCTTCGACGTAAGGATATTCAATACTGCTAAACGAGCCTTGAGCTGGGAACTGTTTCGGGTCGTAGAGGGTTTCAAAAGCAACGTATTTCGCACTACTTTTTGGATCCGCCATTTTGATGATGTCTGCTAGAGGAAAACCAATCCACGGAATGTTCATTGACCATGCTTCGACACAACGTAAGCGATAGATTCGCTCTTCTAGTGTGAACTTGTTAAAGATGTCATCGTAGTCGAGCTTAATCGGGTTATTCACCAAGCCGTCGATCTCAACCGTCCATGGGTCAGACACAAATTCAGAAGAGTTTTTCGCTGGGTCAGATTTATCGGTACCAAACTCATAGAAGTTATTGTATTTCAAAACCTTGCTCTCAGGAGTAAGAGAAAGATCCGCTTGATACTGCTGTGGCTTAGTCACACTAAGATCAATTCGATTATCTGAGACTGGCTTTTCCTTTGACGAGAAGATGTCCAAAATACCAGCTTGTGCATTCGCAGCGAGTGGCATACCGACAACCGCAATGCCTAACTTTTTCAATATTTCACGACGCTCTTTATAGACGGACTCTGGCGTCGCTTCGTTTTCAGATAAAGCCCAGCGATGATTCTTCTTAATCCACATAATCTTCCCCGAATGTGTTCATACTTTAGTAAATAGCGAACTGGTAATACGTTGATTAAGACAGACCGTAGCAATGGCAGTTCTATTTCATAGAAAACGAAAAACCGATATGCATTTAAGTTTGCAATTACTATTCAGCCGCACTGTGGAACACGCAGCGACTTCATTATTAACCAAATCTAAAAACTGATTTAGGGATTACCCCTCTTATCATTAACAATCACAAGTCTATACTGGCATTGTTCCCAAACTTTCCAATCATGAGCCTTGTGATGCTAGCGATTTCCTCGACTTTAAAATCCGTTCTCGAAAAAACACTGCCTTTAACGGTCGGTCTCTTTGCGATCATGTCAGTACAACTTATTGATGCAGTGTTTATCGGCAAGCTTGGTGTAAACGAGCTTACGGTGCAAGGTATTACCATGCCTTTCCAAGCTGCATTTATCGGCATTCAAGTCGGCATCGGTGTCGCGGCAACATCGATCATTTCTCATGCTTTTGGTGCAAATGACACACGACGAGCTACCAATACGGCTTCACTTGCATTGCTTGTTGGCAGCGCTTTTATCGCACTTATTGGAGTTACATTGTGGTTGATGGAACAAAGTGTGTTTTCCGCATTTATCTCTGTGGAAGACGGCGGCACCCAGTATCAGCAACTCGAAGTGTTATTTGGTCAGTTCTGGGGCTTGTGGTTGTTGAGCGCACTATCGAGTGCTGTGCTGTATTTGATGACCTGTGTTTATCGTGCGAATGGTGACACTAAAGTCACTGGCTCCGTTTTTGTCATCGCAAGCCTTATCAACCTCGTACTTGATCCAATCTTTATGTTCGTTCTTAACATGGGGATCGCAGGTGCAGCACTAGCATCTATGCTTGGTTTTGCCATCAGCGCGGCTTACATGATGCAAAGAGCCAAAGGTCGCCACTGGTTCGCTCCTTTCTCTTGTGCTTTAGCCAGCAAAGAGGATTTCAATCTACTGATCAAAACCACGATTCCAACCATGATGAACCAAATCTTACCGTCAGTCAGCGCGTTCGTGACCGTGATGTTCATCGCTCATCTTGGTGCCAATGAAATTGCGTTTTGGAGTTTGCTCAACCGAGTCGAGAGCTTCTTGCTAATCTTCACATTGGCGCTCACCATGTCGTTACCACCAATGATTGGCCGTCAGCTCGGTGCCGAACGTTTCGATTCAATCCAAGCGCTTGTTCAATCAGCTTCTCGCTTTGTGATCTTGTTCCACTTGGTCATCGCGACTTTGTTAGTGGTAAGTTTACCAATCATTGTTCCTCTACTATCGGCGGACAACACAATGCAAGATTGGTTGAAGCTAGCCCTTTGGGTGATTCCGTTTAGCTACGGTCCTTTAGGCTTATGTATGGTTGTCACTTCAATCTTCAACGCATTGGGTAAACCCAAAACCGCCCTTTTCGTTTGCTTTGTTAGATTGCTGGTGCTGTACATCCCAGCGATTGCTATTGGTTCGTTACAGGGTGACATTTTTACTATCGTCATTGCGGCAACAATAGCGAATGTACTCGCTGGATTGTTTTCATGGTTACAGTTAACGAGCTATGCAAAACAATACTTATCCGCTACTCATGCCCTCATGATGAAAGTGAAAACAGCAGAACACCGATAATCAATAGTATCTTGGATATTTCGAGTGATTAAATGTGTTAGTCTTGGTGAAATAAAGCAAATATGGAACCTGTTTTTATGCTGGGTAAATTCACTAAGGTGATTGACCATTTCTCTGATATGGGTGTTCCACCTCAAACGGTTAAACCCTTGTCAACTCAGTTTAAATTGCTCTCACTAAACCCATCAGATATTTTGCTCGCACAGGGATCTCAGCAGGACTATGGCTATTTTATCCTGTCCGGAATACTTAGAGCTTGTCATTACGGTGAGAACGGTCTTGAACGATGCAAAGAGTTTTATTTTCAAGATGAGCTATGCTTCCTCTATTCAAGTTGGTTGCAGGGAATGCCTGCCCAATATCAAATTGAAGCTATTACAGCAGCAGAAGTAATAAGGGTCCCTCTGAATTTACTGACATTGCCTTCGTTCTCACAAGCCAAAGTCACACTGTTACAGCAACAATTAATATTCAAGGAGCAGAAAGAAGCCCTTCTATTACTCCACACACCCGAGCAAAGGTATCGGCACTTGCTGCAGTATTGGCCACATTGGTTAGCCAAACTTAATAACATTCAGATAGCCAGCTATATCGGTATTAGCCCTGTCAGCCTATCGAGATTGAAAGCCAGAATTAAAAGCTAAATATAAAAAGTAGGAATTAACTAAAGTTAATTCCTACCTTAGGATACATACGCATAATCCCACCTCCATATTTATTCTAAATTTTGTAGGAGGGAAGCATGTCGGCATTTCTTTGGTCCCAAATATTGATAGCAATCGCCATCGTATTCGATCTGATATCATTTCAATTTAAAAAAAGGCAAAAAATTGTCTGTTGCTTATGTGCATCTGGCATCTTGATTAGCACCCACTTTGTTCTACTAGAGCAATGGACCGCCGCAAGCTTAATGTTACTCGCTAGTATCCGCTATTTCACTAGTATCTTTACTACATCGAAAAGGTGGATGTTTCTGTATTTAACCTCTGCGTTAATGATCACTGTGATGACCTTTGTTGACTTAATCAATTTGCTTAGTTTTGGCGGAACGCTATTTCAGACCACAGCTGCATTTTGTAAAAGTGATCAACGTTTGCGGCAATTAATGATTGTCGGAACTTTGCTCTGGCTAATACACAATTACCTTGCAGGCTCTCCTACCGCTGTACTAATGGAGCTGTTGTTTATTAGCAGCAATCTTATCGGCTATTATCGTTATTATGGGATACGCCAAGGTCTGTTGACTCAGAAGAAATCTGTATAAACATATGCCAATATTTACGACAAACAACATGAAAAAAAGAGCGAACTTAGTCGTTCGCTCTATGGCATCTAGCTCATTGGACTACTCTTTAGACCAAGCAAACTTTTCAAATACTTTATCTACTGGGGTGTGAGCAACATGGTTTACGTAGTTACTAATCACTTTTTGCGATAGACCAAGGATCACTTCCAGAACCTGTTGCTGACCGTAACCTGCTGCAAAAAACGCTGCTAGTTCTGTTTCTGATACATTGCCACGCTCACGAACGACAGCAAGAGTAAAGTCTTTTAGTGCTTGAAGCTTTTCAGTTGGCATTGCTTCATAATTACGCAATGCTTCAGTCAGTGCTGGGTCTACTTTCATTGAGTGCGCGATCCCGGTATGTGCAGGAACACAGTAGTGACATTCGTGCTCAACGTTGATGGTTTGCCATACCACTGTTAGCTCTTCAGCGTCGAATGATGTATTAGTGAATTGCTGATGCAGTTGCGTGTACGCCGTTAGGATTTGAGGAGACTCAGCCATTACCGCGTAAAGACCAGGAATCATACCCATTTGCTTTTGTGCACCTTCAAGGATTGCTTTGCTTTTTTCTGGTGCAGACTCAACAGTGTGTAGTTTAAATTCGTTCATTTTCTCTTTCCCATTCTCTAACTTATTAACTTTACTGACTTATTTTACTTCTGGCTCTAGCAGGACTTTGGTTACAAACAAACGAACCGCTGGCGCTACAAGGGCTAAAACTAACAGTGCAGATGGCACCATTTGTGAAACTGCGTTTAACCATGCATCGAAGAACATACCGTTTGTAGGTAACGTCTTAGCAACCATGATAGCTGGCATGCTAAGAAGCATAGTTGGTAGAACCATAGAAACCATTAATGGGTACTGGAACTTGCGCGGAAACTTTTTCATATTTGACTCTCTTGTACCTTACTTCGATTGGCTAATTGATGGGGCTATATTAGCCCCGACCATCGCAATCAAAAATAGACAACATTGAACTTGAATCTTTCATATTTGAATGATTAACTCAAAGTGTCATTCCCAAGAGCGTTCAATTATGAAAGCAAAAGACATCTCCAACCTCTATCTGTTTTGCCAATCTGTCGAGTGTGGCGGCTTTGCTGCGGCGAGCCTTAAAACACACGTTTCAGCCCCAACGCTGTCAAGGGCGGTGGCAAGCCTCGAAGATAAACTGGGTGAAAAACTGGTACACCGTAATGCAAAACAGTTCCAACTCACGACGGCAGGCGACGAATACTACCAACGCTTCGCTGCCCTATTTATGCAGTTAAATGATGAATGGACGCAGCTTTCGAATAGCCAGCCAGTATTGACGGGTGAAATCCGAGTCTCTTGCCCTGAGCCATTTGCTGATAATTTCCTGCAAAAGATGGCGATTGAGTTTATGCAGCTTCACTCAGAGGTATCCGTAACCATTCAATTTAGTGCAGGCACTGAGCGTTTCTTTGATGAGCAGATTGACCTTGCGATTGTAACGACCCCACCTCATGCCAGTCATTTAATACAGCGTCGGTTATTTGAATCACCATTAATGCTCGCAGCATCACCCAGTTATATCGCAAAACATGGTCAGCCAGAACGAGCAGAAGAGTTGATTAACCATCAGCTACTCTCAGGTAATAACTTGCCGTATTGGGAGCTAAAAGAAGATGGCAAAGCGATCCGTATTCCTTATCAGCCTCGTTACTCAATCAGCAGTCTGCGGTTAAATATTGATGCGACAATAGCAGGAGCTGGGATCTGCATGATGCCAAGAGCCGCCTTTGAAAAGCATGCAGAAAGAAAAGAGTTAGTAGAAGTATTGCCAGAACTAGAATTCCCAACGGGTAAAGCATTCTTGGTGTGGGCAGACAGAAAGCTGATAGCGACCAGAGTGGTTGCCTTTAGAGACATGATTTTTGAAAGGTTTGGGCAATCGGCAGAATTTCTGGCTTCGATTCACTCAGAGCGAAATTAGTAGTTGTTGTATATATGAAATACCTATTTATAAATGAAATGCGCCAGACTAGACGAACTAATCTGGCGTTGATTTTGTAACTTTTACGATTACTTTTTACGAAAATATAGGAATGCATTTAACCAAGCTAACCCAAGAATAATCAGCGTCATTACAGGTGGCTTAGACTGAAGTGGTAGCACTTCGGCTGGCACATTTGGCAATAGGTGAACATACACCGCGACAATCATAATTGCGGTAGTTAACAGCGCTGATAACTGCATGGCTTTATCTTTAATTGGTGCTGCGAGTACCTTATTGCCAATCATCACCACAAGTAGCAGTAAACCTGCAAAAATCTCACCTAATTGACCCATCCATCGAGACAAAGTAGGAAAAGGCAGTTCACTTAACGCAATCTGTTTTGCGAACATAGTCGCAAACGGGTCAAAGAATTTTACGGTTCCCGCCATCACCATAAAGGCACCGAGAAGACCAGTTAGGATCTTTTGAACTTTTGTTCCTGCGCTGTCGGCTTTGTCATAATTACGAACCAAAAAAACACTCGTAACGAGTAGCATCGCGCCGATAAGAGATAATTCAAGAACTAATTGTGATGTGCTCATAGCAAACCTTCATTATGTGTTAGCAAGTTGATGGCGCTATTCTACGAAACACAATAAGCCTCAAAAATAGACAGGTTTGATTTGTATCCGTTCAAAAATGCAAGATTAAATATTACCTCTAGAGCGTTTAAGTGAGCCGTGCGATTTGCTCTCTGACGGTCTCTAAAGCGGACTGCAATTGTGGGCGGCTTAGTGGACCTGCAAGTGATATCCTCACCGCTGCTGGCACTTCATACCGACCCACGGCAAACATTTCTGCTTCTCTCACTCTGACCCCATGTTTCAACAACGATTGGTTAAAGTGATACCCTGTTAATGGCTCAGGTAAAGGTAACCATACATTGTAGCCAGGGACGCCAATCTGGATTTCGGGAAATACAGCCTTCCAGATCCGATGACGCGCACTGAGTTCCATCGCGATCTCTTCGTCCACCGCCTGCATCGCTCCGCTGGTTAACCAACGACAAACCAGATCGATTATCAAAGGGCTAACATACATACAGCTGGCTCGTAGCGCTCGTTGCAGTAACTCTTTGAAAGACAATGGAAGAATGATAAAGCCCAGTCGCAATCCACCAGCGAAGTACTTAGAAAAACTGCCCACGTATAAGGTAATATCCGGAGCAATAGCGACTAAAGGACTCTTTCGATGGGATGGCGGGCAGTAGAGAACGTCGTCCTCAATAATCAACACATTGTAACGACGGCATATTTCTATAATTTTTAGTCTTCGGCTATCTGTTAATTGAGCTCCGGTCGGGTTTTGTATTCCCGGCGTGAGATAAAGCAGTTTTGGGCGATGCCTCTTACAGTGCAATGCCAGATCTTCTGGATCTAATCCATGTTCATCGACTTTTACTGGCACTAGCTTTCGTTCGGATTGCTGACATGCATAGATGAACTCTGGATAACACAGCCCTTCGGCAAGAATAGTATCTTTTGGACGGCTTAATGCTTGAATAATCAGCGAGATCCCGTGTTGCCCTCCATGAGTCCACACTAGACGCCGTGCATCAATATCGATATTAAATTTGCTCATCAGCCATTGTCGAAGAGTCTCGTTATGACCCTGAATGCCATCAGCGGAGTAGTAATCCAGCACGGCTGCCTGCGCGATCTCCTCGTGAGATAACTCTTTCAACGCATTCGCCAGAAATTTCGGCTGCGATAATAACAAAGGTCGGCAGCGGGCCAAATCAACGCCTTGTTCTTCCAATACCGGATGATAAAAATGGTTCAGTTCAGTTTCTCTGTTCCGAACATAAGTACCACTTCCTACTTTTGGCTCTGTTAAGCCCCTCCGCTCAAGCTCCTGATACGCCCTTGTCACCGTTCCAACCGTCACACCCAAGCGATAAGACAAAATACGCTGAGGGGGTAATTTCGTATCTGGTTCGAGTTCACCACTCTCTATCACCTCAGCAATCGCATCAGCCAGTGCCATAAACTTAGGTCCGGAACGACCCGATATATCAGGGACTAACATTGTCTCTCTCCGAAGGGGTACAATTAATTCTTGTATTCAGGATAAATAAGGCCTGACGAAAATGAAATCAAAGAATTGTCACCATGACGCATTAACTGTAGGTCTCTCTCACTTTGCCCCTTTACTCTTGGCTCAGCTGCACTTATTTGAGAGGAAAGGAAATGACAACATTATGGGACCTAATGCCAGCGATGAGTTTATTTGCGTTTGTTACCGCCATCACGCCCGGTCCAAATAACTTATTGCTCGCCAACTCAGGGGCACAATTTGGTGTCCGGAAATCATGGCGACACCTAATTGGTATCCGTATTGGTGTTATCGGGTTAATTCTGCTTTGCGCGTGTGGTGCTGGCGTTGCTCTCCAGACTCATCCAAGTTGGTATCTCGCCATAAAATACATCGGTCTGGCTTACATGTTCTGGTTGATAATAAAGCTGTTGTGTACCAACTCTTTCGCGGGTAAAGCCACCAAAAGCAAACCAATCAACGTAACTCAGGCTACGTTGTTTCAACTAGGTAATATGAAGGCTTGGATGGCATCACTTGCTTTGGTCACAAGTTATAGCCTCCCCTCCAGCTATTGGTTATCTGTCGCATTGATTACTTTCGTGTTTACGACATTCGGACTGCTTGCCAATATGACTTGGGTCTGGGTTGGTCAAAAAATCCGTGTTTATCTCAATACCACATTAAAGCAGCGTATGTTCAATATCAGCCTAGCAGCGATAACATTCATATCATTGTTACCAGTGTTGGAGCACTCAATCTGAGTACTAACGGTTAAGTAATACTGGCTGGTGAATCAAAAAAGATAAAACGCCCACACTGCTGAACAAGTGTGGGCGTTTTTGATTTTGGCGCCGTACCGAGTAACTGGATGAGCTCAATACTCTTCTGCGCGCTCTACAAAACTGGGACGTGGTGCGCTTCCACTTTTGTTTTATGAATATGGCTCATCTTATGGGTATTAACGAAATCTGTTCCATCCGCAAATTTCTTTTTCACGCTATTTGTCAGTATTGTAATGGTGTTACCAAAAACGGCGTCAGTGTGGCGGGCATATTCACACATCGTTGTCTTAACGCCACGTTCAGCAAATTCCTTCTCCATCTTACGAGAATAAGTAACGAATTCAGCCGGCGTGATTTGCTCGTCTAATTTCGCATTATCTACAACCTTGCTTATCACCTCATTTGGCGTTAGTGATTTATCGAGATTGTCTAAGATCTCCACTGCTTTTTTAGGATGCACAGTTGGCGCTCTTTCACAGGTGTACAATCCATAGAGGAACTCGACAACCATTTCGATCGCTTCTTTGTCGTGTCCACCCATCAGATAGCTTCCGTTACCTACTGCACCGCCAGAAAATTTGCTCTCGCCATTAAGGTGCTTAGCTAAATTGCCGTCTGGCTTTATGCTGACACCGATATCGAAGAAGTAATCTCCGGCATTTAGAGCGAGTAAGGAGACCATGTTCTTTGCAAAGGCAGGACTACCGTAGTTGATGCTTGCCTCATACAGCTCTGTCATCTTCTTCGCAATGGCAGGTGTTGCCATGTTTTTCTTCGTCAGTAATTCATCAACTGAAACGAATTTAACATTCTCAGGAAGCTCTACACGTGAGTCGTAACAGGTTCGACCTTTCGTACGTCTATCGACATAAATAACGTGTTTCACCTTTGGAGTGACTTTAGCATTACTAATTACATTCAGCAGACCATGTTCTTTTTCAACACTTGGAATAACATTGTCTTCGCCACTTTCTGCTTTTGTATTGACCCAGCAATAAGCAACTGTCTTGGTCGGTGGTTTGGAAAAACTCGGTTTTGCACACAACAATGAACTGAGACCACTCTTTTTCTTTTTTTCTTTTAATGGCGTTAGTGCGACGTCGGTGTTTTCGTTGTTGCGCTCAGCAAGGACTCTCTCTCGGTTAGCAGCCCAGCGTTTATTGTCTGCTTGCGTAACTTTTAGTTCTTCCCTGCGAGCTATACGTTGTTGTTCAGCGCGCTCTTGGACGGATTGTTGTGCTTGTTCGGTGTGGTCACTTGGAGGAGATTGATATCGCATTAAGTTTGCCCTAATTACCAAATGTAAGAATTTGTTACAATATGATAAATTTGACACTTAGAATAAAGAGTGGTGATGAAGTAACCGTTCAATAAGGTATTATTACTAAACAAAAGCTCATTATGAAGGGGAAAATTCATTTATTTTCTCTTCGACCTGTTCGCTATTAATACGTTAAAACCAATAAATAATTTATAGTTAAGGTCTCGTCAACGACATTTAAAAAGGGACTCAAATGAGTCCCTTTTTAGTTTCAAATCATCTTAAGCATTCGCTAGTTTTTGTAGCTCGGCTTTGTTTGCTTCTAACCAGGCTTCAAAGCTTTGTGGCTGCTTACCAGTCAGCTTTTCAAATGCCTCACTTGTGCCGTCTGAATAGTTTCCACGGTTGTGTTTGTCCATTGTTACACATAACTCTACGATTGGTGCAGGCAATTCAAACGACTCTAACTGTGCTTGGTAATCCTCATCAGACAAGTTCACCATGGTGGTCGATGTACCCAACACTTTATCTATCACCTTCGCCATTTCCGCATGTGTCATAGATTGTGCACCGTTCATTGGAAGTATAACTTTACCTTGCGCTGGTTTTACTAATGCAGATGCCGCTGCAAAAGCCAAATCTTTACGTGATAACTGAGCCGAGCGACCTTCTGCTGCCGACGTCAACCAATGACCCGATTGTAGAATGCTTGCGAAGTACTCTGCCAAGTTTTCAAAATACCAATTGTTGCGCATGATGGTGGCATGAGGGATGCGACTTTGTTTAATCGCATTTTCAGTAGCTTCATGCTCATGAGCAAACATCACTGGCGAACTCTCTGCAGAAGGCATCGACGTATAAGCGATATGGCTCACCCCTACTTTTTCCGCTGCCGCTACAGCATTCAAGTGTGCTTGAGTACGAGGACCAGAAGCGTCGATGCTAATAAGCAGCATGCTGTCTGCGCCGAGAAATGCTTTCTCTAGTGACTCTGGGCTAGAAAAGTCTGCTTCGCGAACATCCACACCTTGGCTTGCTAACGCTTGCAGTTTGTCTGGATGGCGAGTAGTTACAATCAATTGGCTTGGTTGAACATTTAGCTCTTCAAGCAGTGCTTTTACTACTTGTGAACCTAGTTTACCTGATGCACCTGTTACTAGAATTTTGCGATCTGACATGACGGTTTCTCCATTCAATTCTTAAATAATTTCTTTTTAATAACGCGGAGATGACCAAGCTGCTGTGGCTCCCCGCTGTCGATGGAGACACTATATCGTTTGATGATTGATAGATAATTACCCTTTGATTAAACTAATTGTTAATTATTACTAAACAATAGTGAATAATAAGAACTTCCGGACAATAAGCTATATGATTTCACTCGATGACATGATGGTCTTTGCTAAAGTGGCAGAGAAACAATCCTTTACTCAAGCAGCGGATGAGCTTGATATCGGTAAAGCGCGTGTATCGCAGATCGTCTCTAAACTTGAGCAAGCGCTAAATACACGTTTACTGCATCGCACTACTCGCTCTCTTTCATTGACCGACGCAGGGTTGCGTTACTATGAGAAATGCAAACTGATTGGCGATATTGCATCTGAAGCGAATGCAGAAACGCAAGATGCTAACCAGATTCCAAGCGGTACGATTCGGATATCCACACCTAGCTCAGCGATGGTGGATATACTGAGTGAGTTCATGCACCTCTACCCGGAAATCAAACTCGATATTATTGAGAGTGACAGTTACAGCAACCTGATTGAATCTCGTTGTGATATTGCACTGCGTGCCTCTTCCGCCCTTGAAGATTCGAGCTTATATGCAATCAAGCTTGGTTATTTCCGAGATATGCTTTGCGCTACCCCAACCTATCTAAGCAAAGTTAAGGCGGTATCCACACCTGAAGATCTCTTAACACTGGATTGGATTAGCCACCATATCGTTCACGGTGATAAGCAGCTTACGATGACCAATAACAAAGGTCAGGTGACACGTTTGATTCACAGCCCAAAGGTACAAGTGAGAACCGCTGCGACAGTCAAAGCGTTCGTTCTGAATCATCTTGGTTTTGCCATCATGCCGAGCTTTATGATGAAGGAAGAGTTAGCGCGAGGAGATCTCGTACGTATCCTACCTGATGTGCACGATTTAGAAATACCGATTTATGCAGTGTACCAAGAGAAAGCGCTAATGCCGCTAAGAGTACGCACACTGATCGAGTTCTTAAAACAAAAGAGCGATGCGTTTGAATAACGTCAATCACGAGTCATCAAAACAGCGCCATAAAGCAAAGCCCACCGACAAGTGGGCTTTGTATTTTACTGCCATCGATACTTTCTACTATGCGTAACAGTGACTAGTAACTCGCTTGGATGCTTACACCGTTGTAGTTTGAATAGCCTTGAATCATTACGTGGTAACGTCCGCTTTGAGTGGCATTAACTGTACATGTCTCACTGTTGCCGTATCTGAAAGGTCGACAATCCCAAGCATTAAGCGTTGGCTTAGAGCCAAAGCGTAGATACAAATCTGCATCACCGCTGCCGCCATACATTTGTACCGTTAGACGTTGCCCTGCTTCTACATCTACGTAGTAATAAGCTACCTGCCCTGTTGAACCGCTTAAGCCACTCACTGGCACACCTGAGATCAATTTACCTTCTGGATCTGGCGTTGGATCAGGACCACCACAATCTTGACCACAATCAGCATCCGTTAAACTGTAAAGCAATTTATTCACACTGCCTCTTGTGTCCGTGACTTTGCCACTGGTTGCGCGCTCAACGATCAGCGCTTCCACTTGGCTTGGTGAAAGTGCACTGTATTCTTGGAGATAAAGCGCAGCAACACCAGCAACATGTGGGGTTGCCATTGAAGTGCCACTTATCGTCTTATAACCGCCATCATACCAAGCAGACTTGATTTGTGATCCTGGAGCAAAAACATCGACACAGCTACCCCAGTTTGAAAAACTAGAACGTGCGTCAGAGCTCGTCGTCGAGCCGACAGTAACACCAGAAGAAACACGCGCAGGTGAGTAGTTACAGGCATCAGCATTGGAGTTACCAGCTGCAAGCATAAAGCTAACGCCGGACTGAACTGCGCTTTGCACTGCGCTATCAAGAGCAACAGATTGCCCACCACCTAAACTCATGTTGGCAACCGAAGGACCAGAAGCATTGGCAGCTACCCAATCAACACCCGCAATAACGCCGGACGTTGAACCTGAGCCAGAACAGCTAAGCACTCTGACACCAACAATGCTCACGTTCTTTGCCACGCCATACAAAGATCCGCCGATCGTGCCCGCTACGTGTGTGCCGTGTCCATTACAGTCACTGGCATCCGCATCATTGTCAACAAAGTCATATCCCGAAATGGAGCGTCCGGCAAATTCAACGTGCGAGTTGTTCACACCCGTATCGATAACGTAAGCCGTTACGCCCGTTCCATCAAAGTTGGCGCTGTAATTGTTATTGAGAGGCAGGCTACGTTGATCAATTCGGTCTAGCCCCCAAATTGCATTACTTTGGTTTACTTCTGCCGAGACTATTGGGTCTAGTGTAAGAATTCTGTCTTGCTCGATGTATTTAACACGTGGATCAGCACGTAACGCTTTTAACTGTTCAGGAGCTAACGTGGCAACGAAACCGCTGATCGAATTGTCGAATACTGATTCCACTTGTATTGAGTACAAACCAGACATTCGGTCCACAGATTGTTGTGTGAACTGCTGTAATTCAAGTGAATTATTCATCATCATTTGAGGTTGATGAAATACAACGATATAACGATCAGCGATGGCGACGTCTTCAGGCGCAAGCATCAGTGACGCAGGTGTCTGCGCTAAATCCGCATCATTTGGGAGTTCTGTCGATTGCGAAAAAGCGAGAGAAGAATGGAAACAGAGTGCCGAGGTGATACAACAACTTAGTAGTTTCTTTAACATAGAATGTTCCTTGAAATCATAGTCTTGTTGATTTTTACCTAGTACCAAACTGTCAACACGAAAAGACAGAAAATCAGCGTAGTACGCTCAATAGGTGCTGCAGTGACGTTACACCATCAAATTAGATAATAAGCAATAACATGCATAATTGATAATAATTCGCATACTCAAAAACATGATCAATGACCAAGCTTTATTGAAATTGAAATGTAAAAGCCCATCTAGATTTAGAGCAGAATCCCTAAAATGGAATAACTCTAAACATCGGAGTTGTTAGTTGTTAAATATCCTCTATCCAACCTAAGCTAGCGAGATAAAACCTTCAATCGTGGACTTTGCTAGGGACTCCCTCCTATGGTTCTCACTTAATTGCATAATTGACCTAAATCAACGAACCATTCGTTTATATTCTTTACATATTTGTAAATAAAAAGTAACCACCACCGCTAAAAGCAAGCAAAATCAAATCGTGCAAACTTTGTTCGCTTTTAACATCGTTTTTTACCATAAAAACCATCGATTTTTTGCATTTTATAGAAAAAAACGATTGCTATACCGTGACTTCCAGAGCGTACCAATAAGAAGTGCGCCGCCCTAGTGAGAGTGAAAAAATCACTTAAAAAGGAAGTTATTATGAAAACTCTTATAGCAGTGAGCGTCTTGTCAGTCCTATCTTTCGGTGCTTATGCTGAGCGCCAATCCGCAGAACCCATTAAGGTGATTGAACCGGTTGCTGGTCTTGATGCGAAAAAGGTAGAACTGGGTAAAACGTTGTGGTTTGAACCTCGATTATCCGCCTCCAACACCATTTCTTGTAACTCTTGCCATAACATCGCAAAAGGTGGCGTCGATAACCTACCAAGTTCCATTGGTCATAAATGGGCGATTGGTCCTATCAACTCACCAACGGTGTTTAACTCAGACTTAAACTTCGTTCAGTTTTGGAACGGACGCGCCAAAGATTTGCAGGAACAAGCAGCAGGTCCAATTGAGAACCCACTCGAAATGGCATTCACTCACCAATTGGCTATCGATACGCTAAAATCGATTCCTCAATATCGTGAGTGGTTTAAAGAAGCTTACGGCAGTGAGACAATCACCATCGATAATGTAACCGATGCGATTGCGACGTTTGAGCAAACGTTACGTACACCAAATGCGCCGTTCGATCTTTGGTTGAAAGGCGACGACAATGCACTAACAACAGCGCAAGTCGAGGGTTATAACTTATTCAAGGCAAAAGGTTGTACAGCGTGTCATAGTGGTCCATTGGCTGGCGGGCAAATGTACCAAAAAATGGGCTTAGTGAAGCCATTTGCAACAGACAACCCAGACATAGGGCGCAAAGCGATCACGGGGAATGATTTCGATAAGTTTGTGTTTAAAGTACCGACACTGCGTAACATCGAACTCACCTACCCGTACTTCCACGACGGCTCTGTTTGGGATCTAGAAGAAGCAGTAGCAATGATGGCTGACCTTCAGCTTGGTCAGAAGCTGACGAAAGAGGAATCGGTTAAAATCACTGAGTTCTTACGTTCGTTAACCGGTGATCAACCAGAGGTGACTCTTCCTCACCTACCTCCTTCAACTAACGAGACTGCTCGCCCGAATATCTAAAGATAGACATTCTAAATACACAAACCGAGCTACTGCTCGGTTTGTTATTCATCAATTTAGTTCAAAGGGGTGACGCTATCACTAGAAACTAAATAGTTATTGATGACTCGTCCATATGGATCAAATGCAGTGTGAAAAATTCGAACCACATCATCACTTGGCGAAGAAGTAACTTCTGTCTTACCGGTCTCGATATTCATTCTCGTACCAACGCCAACATGGTTGGGGAAAAATACATACAGATCACCTTCAACCACAAATTTGTCATCACGTTGCCAATCATATAAAAACGACGCCTTAGAGCCATTAACATCGACTAGCTTAGCTAGATACGGTCCCATAGCTTCTTTGCCCTCTGGCGGTTGAGTTAAATAAATGGTTTTAGATAATTGATGATCAGAATATACGTAAGTCACGGTGTACGCTTTATTCAGAGCAATATCATCCTTCCCTAACTCAATTGGGTATCCGTCTAAAAGACCACTAACTCTGTTATGGCTATCAACTAAGTGACAAGTGTTATCTGAAGGCTCACGATATATTTTGTCTAATTTAATCTCCGCATTCGTCGGAGAGGTAACCGTGACATATTGTAGCCCTGGAAATACCTCATTTAATGAAGGTAGACTGTCAATAAATTCTTCAGAACCCCATTGCCAATGACCTCTGTCTAGACTGATTGTACAATCGCTTGATGAAAGGAAACCCGTTGCTTCGAAAACCCATCTAAACTCGTCTTGCGGATACCAGTTGTATTCGCTTGGCGCTGCATTGAGCTTGTATAGCGCATAGAAAGAAGTCGGAAATGGCTTGTCATCACCTAGGAATTTCAACTCACCATCGACAAACTCAAACCATGCTTGATCTCTAGAAATGCTAGATGCAGTGCTTGCTTCAAACGCAGTAGTATAGCCAAGCAGGTATTGCTGTGTTTCAGGTCGACTTTCAAGGATAATTAGGTCACGGTAACGCTGTAGGTTTGGATTATTCTCTGCTGGTAAAATATCGAAGTAACGCTCGTGTAATGACTGATAATTGCTCCCGAACCAATGGGCATTAGGAGAAAGAAGAGATTCAAAAGCAACCTTATCCTCTCTCAACAGAATCATTTCTTCTAATATTTCACTAGCTCTATGAATGACTTTCAAATCGCGACTTAACTGTTCAATATCACTACCGGAAGGAATTAGTGAATAATTAGACCAAGATTCTTTATAAGAGAGTTCAACAGAATAGTTCTTATTAGGTATATAAGTTATTACCGCCCTATCAGTTTTGTATTCTACATCTAGTGTAGAAAGCACACTGTCTAAATTGGTAAAGTCTGCCTTATACTGTTCCGACAAGAAGTTCACATTAACTTCCACTCCTGCAGCAATCAATAACGGCTCAATAACTTTAACCAACTCGCTTTGTGCATTTTCTATTGCGTCTTTCGTAAACAGGTTTTTATACGTATCGAAGTTATCAAATGCCAAATCGGCATCCACACCCGTAACTTTACTTACAATGAGTCTTGTTAAAGCAGATAGGTTCACTCGTGAGTCATTGTTATCAAGCAATAAGGAGTATTCGACATTAGACTCGATACCATGAAAGCCTGCTATCTTAAGCAACACTGGATACTCAATCTCATCGGCATTCTGTATCGAAAATATGCCATCTTTAACAACATTGATAACATCATGCTCAAATAGAGCTTTTGGAGAACCACTAAAGGTCACATGCCCTTTTATCGCCCCCCCATTAGAAGCTAGACCATTTATCGTTCTATGTTCAGCCTCAACTTCGTTATTCTTTGACTCAGTACCACAACCCGCCAAAGCCATTAACATTAGCGCACAAACTGACTTATTATTTAAACTCATAGTTAATTTCATAAAATCTTAAAAAGCTCACTGTTTTAAAACAGTAAAAAGGGGCGCGCATTCTATATCATCAATACACCTACAGATAGAAAATAAAAGTTTTTAATTTGACAAATTACATTTATCAAATTAAAAGTTTTGAGTGATTAAAAATAGAGCTTGTTCTTATTTAATAACCTTTAGGCATTCTTTTTATTAAAAAATCAAACTTAACAAACCGTCTCATCTAGCAAACATAAGGCTTTTTCAGCTTGACCTTCATACTGCCACTCCTAACCGTTGCATACCTCATCGAATGCGCTCACCCTACTTTTATTAAGAAATTCAATATAATTGAATCTTTTTGTACGAACTTCCAATAATATGTTGATTCGTTGGATTAAGTTCGAGGTCTAAGGATAGAGCAAGATGGGATTCAAAACTGTTCAAACACAATCACATTATGTCGATGGCATACTCGTCACTGCCGAATATCACCGCCTGTCGACAAGATTTACCTTGCGAATTGGCGAAGAGATCCTCTATTCAAAACGGCTTTATGCTATTGCGTTTAGAAATGCCCCAATGACCATTAACAACCAGTGTTATCGTGTTAGGGTCATTTGGTGCTTAATTTGGCGAGCAAGGTTAACTAAAGACGACACAGTGGTGATAGAAGAACTGATTGATAAACGACGCTCAAAGTCATTATTTACACTTGTATTCTCTACTATCATGCGAAGTTTAAAGTATGTATTCAGTTAAGCAGTTTCAAATAGAGATTCCCCGTATTTAAAACTGCAACATGATCAGGCAAGTCGATTAAGCAACATTCACCGATTTTTTCGCTCCGCGGTCTTGTTCAAAAAACTCGCCATGTAATGCGCAAATCGCTTGTTGGTATTCATCATCACTGACGACAAACTGCACATTCACGTTTCTCATTGATGAATGGAGTGCTATCGGTGTGACTCCTCGATTCATCAGGGCTAACACGCCTTTCGCCAGTGTTTTGTTAGTATCAATTTGAGAGCCAATCGCAGAAATCAGCGCAACCATTTTACCAGTAATAGAAGCTCGTGGATGGCGTTTTTCCGCCTTATAGAGCACTTTATTTAAGCTATCGACACTGCCACCTAGGTAATACGTTATTGAATTCGCATTCATCTCTTTACCGATAAGATTGACGCGGGCATCAGCAATGATTTCCATCAGTTCGTAACTGACATTATCCACTTTTCCAACCATGGTTTGGTCGAACAGGTGAAGCGCAAATACTTTCTGCTTACCCGCAATAATTTCAATGCGGTCACTTTCCGGACGGTAATCCGCAGAGATTAGAGTGCCCTTGTGCTCAGGTTCAAAGGTATTTTTGATCTGCAATTCAATACCACTTTCGCGAAGACCTGCGGCGGCATTAGGGTGAATAGCTTCCATACCAAGGTTTGCCAATTGATCAGCCACATCATAATTCGTAAATCCAATCGGATTGACACTGTCGACACCGACCACTTTTGGATCGGCAGAACTTAAATGGTATTCCTTATGAATAATGGCTAAATCGGCTTTGACTGTTGCTGCAATTCGGCTGAAAGTCATCTCGCTGTAACCACGGTCATACGTATGCATCAACCCTTCTTTGCAGTACGCGTAACCTGTCACGATTGGAAGTTCTTGGGTAACATCAATCCCTTCAAAGGCTTCATGTATTGTGTCATCCAAGCTTAGAGGTTGCTGATTATCCCAACCGGACAGATCAACAAAAGTCGAATTAATCCCCATGTTCTTGAGCTTTAATGCCGTATTGTAGGCACTGTGTGCTTCGCCAATTGAAGAGAGAAACTCACGGATTTGAGGTAAGTAATGACGCAGAGAGAACTGCCCGTACTGACAAGTTTCTAGGATGTTAGTCACGCAAGTTTTTGCTTCTGAAATGCGAGACCTAATGAACTTATCAGCTCTCATGCGATTCATCGGGTCAGCAAAAATGTGCTCGTTGGTCAGGAGCATACGGCTTTCAACATACGCTAACGCGTCTTGCCACGCTTCATCTCGTTTGGCTATCAATTGGTAGACACCCGGTTTACTGGTCTTTTTGCATTCCAATAGTGCATCGGTCATTCCGCCATAAGCAGAGACAACAAAAATACGGTTATATGGATTTTGTGGACGAAGGAGAATATTGTCGAGCACAGCATCAAATGCTGTCATCGATGTACCGCCGATCTTTTCTACGGTAAGTGTCATGATGGGCCTTAATGGTTGGTAATTTGAAAGAATGGATAAGAAAAAGAGGCGAAACCTCGCCCCTTTAAAACCTTAATGGGTTAATCAACGAGAGGATAAACGCCGTTTTCATCGTGAACTTCTGCGCCTGTGATGGGCGGGTTGAACACACAAGCCATGGTCATTTCTTTGTTTTTATAAGCTCGTAGATAGTGCTCGTCATGCTTGTCTAGAATATATAGCGTACCCGGTTTAATTGGGTACGTTTCACCGCCGACTACTTCGATCTCACCTTCTCCACTCATACAAAATACAGATTCCAAATGGTTCTGATAATGAATGTGCGTTTCCGTACCCTCATAGATGGTCGTGATGTGAAATGAAAAGCCCATGTTGTCATCTTTCAAGAGCATACGGACACTTTCCCAGTTATCCGATACCACGCGCCTTTCGCTATTGCGACACTCGTCGAGTGTTCTAACGATCATGATCTGTTCCTTATTTATGATGCTTGTTTGAAGTGTTTGTTTGCGATGGCTTCAACCGAGCCCTCGAAGATATTAAGCCCTTGGGTAAGTTCGGCTTCAGAAATGGTCAATGGGCAGAAAAACTTCACCACTTCATCATTTGGGCCTGCGGTTTCAATGACCATACCATTGTCAAAACAGCTTTTTGCAATGTTGCCTGCGATGTCACCACTCTTACATTCAATACCAATCATCATGCCGCGACCTTTACGCTGCACGAACAGCTCAGGATAACGCTGCACGCAACGTTGGATCACGCTCTCGACTTTGTTGGAACAAGATTTGATATGAGCTTCAAAGTTACTCGTCGACCAATAGGTTTCTAGCGCTTTGGTTGCCGTTATGAAAGCATGATTGTTACCGCGAAACGTTCCGTTGTGCTCGCCTGGTTTCCATTTATCTAATTCAGGTTTGAGCAAAACAATCGCCATTGGCAGACCATAACCGCCAATAGATTTTGAAAGCGTCACCATGTCCGGCTTGATAGCTGATGGCTCAAAGCTAAAGAAAGTACCTGTGCGGCCACACCCAGCTTGGATGTCATCAACAATCAGTAAAATATCGTGAGCTTTGCACAGCTTACTAAGTCGTTGCAGCCACTCGTTGGAGGCAACATTCAAACCGCCCTCGCCTTGCACGGTTTCCAGTAGAACTGCCGCTGGCTTGTCCATGCCTGCCGAATTGTCAGTCAGCATGGTTTCAAATAATTTCAGACCATCAATACCCGCATAGCCTTCGAATGGAATTCGCGTGACGTTGTTTAAACTTGATCCCGCTCCTTGACGGTGGTGTTGATTACCCGTCGCTGCAAGCGCACCTGCCGTACAGCCATGAAAACCATTAGTAAAGGCCACAATGCTGCTACGACTCGTTACTTTTTTGGCGAGTTTAATGGCAGCTTCAACAGCGTTAGTTCCCGTTGGACCTGTAAATTGAACTTTGTAGTCCAGCGCTCTTGGTTGAAGAATGTATTGGTTTAACGCTTCAAGAAAGGCGGCTTTTGCTTCTGAATGCATGTCCAAGCCGTGTGTAATGCCATCCATTTCAATGTATTCAAGCAACGCTTGCTTAAGTACTGGATTGTTATGACCGTAATTGAGAGATCCCGCTCCAGCAAGAAAGTCGAGGTAACGTTCACCTTGCTCTGTTTCTAACCAGCAACCTTTCGCACTACGAAAAACAACCGGAAAACTGTTTGAGTATGAACGTACGTTGGATTCCTGCTTTTTAAAAATATCCATGATAAGACCGTTATTTGATTCCTATTAGTGGGTTTATTTGAGGGGGATACGATACAAATATTCAGTATCGTGCTTGCCTTTAAAGTGTTTATCTTCATCCAAGAAGGTGGTCACTTCACCGTCATTGCCATTTTGCGCATCAAGCTTTTTGAATAATGCCCAAGATGCATCATTTGCCTTGGTGATCGTGGTTTCAATGGCATTAACATTTTCGAGACCTTCTCGGTCAAGAATGTTTTTGAGCATTTTGAAAGCCAATCCATTGCCTCTAAATCGCGGTGCGACGGCGACTTGCCAAATGAACAATACATTGAGCTCATCCGGTTTCTGATAACCAGAGATGAAACCAGCGATCTCACCTTTGTGCTCGACGAGAACACAGGTTTTGCTGAAATGGCTAGATTGGAGGAAGTTACAATATGAAGAGTTCATATCGAGCGGCGGACAATCTGCGATTAAACCATAAATGTCGTCGCCATCAGACACGACAGGTTCACGAAAAATCCATTTTTTGCTTGGGTCTTCTCCAATTTCTGGATACATCACCCAAGGTGCTGAGGTAATCATATGTAGATACATATCCTTCGTACACTAATTAAATTTCCTTTTTATTATGCACACTGATTGTGCATAAAAATCAAACTGACCAGCTCTAAATACCCGTTTATTTGATCTAGATCGCACGAAGGCAAAGTGCAGATGACTTTAAAAATAGTTTGAGCTCTAATGTATTTATAGGGTTAAGAGTATTTTTAGACAGATGCGCTGCACATTATCGATATTGTGGCGTAAAAAAAGCTTTGAACAGGAAGAAAGTCGTAGCCAATTTCTGGCTAGATATGAAGAATTCAGAAAAGAAAACGGCACGTTGAGACGTGCCGTTTTTTTAGTTGTTATGAAAGACGCTCAAACTACGCTTTCGCTTTCTTCATTGATTTTGATGTTGGGCGAGGTTCATCCATTAAACCTTTCACTAGAGATACCGTTGCAACCAACAATACGATTGTGAATGGTAAACCAGTTGTTACCGCCATTGCTTGTGCAGCCGCTAGACCACCGCCAAGCATTAGCGCGATTGCAACTAAACCTTCGAATGTACACCAGAACACACGTTGAGGTGTTGGTGCGTCCACTTTACCACCCGCTGCAATCGTATCGATTACAAGAGAACCAGAGTCCGCTGATGTGATGAAGAACACCACAACCAGAATAATACCCACGATAGAGGTTATTTGAGACAGAGGCATCACATCTAGCATCGCGAACAGTTTAAGTGGAAGCTCTGCATCAAATACCGCTTGGTAACCATCGTTCACGTATTGGCTGATCGCCGTACCACCGAATGCCGTCATCCATAATACACACACGGTTGATGGGATCAGGATTACACACACGATAAACTCACGAACGGAACGACCACGAGAAACACGCGCGATAAACATACCTACGAATGGTGACCATGAAATCCACCATGCCCAGTAGAACGCCGTCCAGCCTTGAGAGTAATTCACGTCTTCACGACCGAATGGCATCGATAGTGCTGGAACATTCGCAAGGTATGACATGATGTTCTCAAAGAAGCCCGTCATGATTGCGAGCGTTGGACCCACGATGATCACGAACAATAGCAATAGTGCTGCTAAACCCATGTTGATTTCAGACAGACGTTTTACACCACTATCTAAACCCGCAACTACCGAGATTAACGCTAACGCCGTAATGATCACGATAAGCACGACTTGCGTTGTCTCTGTCATCGGGATGCCGAACAAGAAGTTTAGACCTGTTGCTGCTTGTGATGCACCGTAGCCAAGAGAAGTCGCAAGACCAAACACAGTTGCAACAACGGCTAGGATATCAATAACGTGACCAACCCAACCCCAAACTCGCTCGCCGAAAAGAGGATAGAAAATAGAACGCATCGTTAGAGGCAAGCCCTTGTTGAACGAGAAGATCGCTAAACCAAGAGCCAACAGTGCGTAGATTGACCAAGGGTGAAGTGCCCAGTGGTAAATCGTCGCTGCCATGCCTAGTGCAGATGCCGCCGCGGTATCCCCCTCTGCTGCGCCTAATGGAGCCCAGTCAGTACGGATACCATTCTCAACGTTCACGCCGCCAAGTGCAGCACTGAAGTGAGACATAGGCTCAGATACGCCGAAGAATACCAGACCGATACCCATACCAGCCGCGAATAGCATCGCTAACCAGCCTGCGTAAGTGTAATCTGGTGTTGCTTCTGTACCACCGATACGAACGCGACCAAGTGGCGTTACGATCAGAATCAAACACACCACGACAAACACGTTGCCCGCAGATAGGAAGAACCAATCAAGGTTAGATACAAGCCAACCACGCAAACCCGCAAAAAACGGCTCTACTTGTTGTCGGAAAGTCAGTGTTAACACTACGAACAGGATGATCGACATGCCTGAAATAGCAAACACACGGTTGTGAATATCAAGTCCGAAAGGACCTACTTTTAACGCGACGTTGTCCTGACCAATCTGGTAATCAGTATCGATCGGGTTCACCTTACCGTCGGGGCGCTGTATACCGCCATTATTGTCGGTGCTCACGATTTATCTCCTTAAAAACGTGGCTAGATTAAATTCAAATTAAGCTTGTGTAGGAAGCTGAGTGATGACTTTCTTGTGTCACTTGCTGCAAAGCTTATGTGCGATCGTTGTGTCGCTTTTAGAAGGGTTGCTCTACTTTATAATTTTACCCTCAACCGCCATGATATCGCATTGCATTTTGTTATCAGGACGACTAATTATTTTTGTTGTCAATTTACCGAACCACTATTGCCAAACCACGGACAATGGCATGTCACCGTCAAAGTGATACTGCAGTTGTGCCTGCAACAACTCGGCGGTTGCAAGTGCATCCGTAAGGGCATGATGAGGCTGATAAACAGGTAAATGGTAACGCTCACGCGCATGTCCGAGTCGCACAGACCCAGGCTTTTTGCCTTTGAGTTTATTTAACCAACCTTCACATTGTCGACGCTGAATTGCGTATTCGATATCCAAGGTGTCAACGACTGGAAATTGAATCCCCTCACCTATACTGTTTAACAAAGCATTATTGAAGAATTGTCGCTCAATGTTTTTGTAGTGCACGACCACAATCTTACCTGCCAACGCATCAAGAATGGCATCAAGAATTTGTTCAAGTTGAGGTGCATTCTTCACTTCAGAATCGGTAATGCCGTGAATCACCACCGACTCTTCATTCAGTTCTCGATTTGGATTCACAACCCAATGACGAGAGCCACTGCACTGTACGCGGCCTAGGGTAAATGGTACCAAGCCTATGGTGAGAATGGCGTCTTCCTCTGCGTTTAAGCCAGTAGTCTCAAAATCGACGGAGACAAACGGTACCTCTTTTAGTGGCGTATCACCATTCACAATAGGCGTAGAGTAATAACGTTTTAATCGAGTATCTTTCGCTTGTTCGGAAAGTTGCTCGAAGAAAACCGCCCAATCGGGGGTCTGGCTGGTATCAAGCAAATCTCGACTATCTTGCTTCTGTTTAGAAAACCACATCATTTGCCACTTCTCTGGTAACGGAACTTAATGTAGTTCTGTGCGTTGCTTAGGATTTGGAATGCAGCTTTTAAGTTGCGACGCTCAAACTCCGACATTTCTTCTGGCTCGATGTTGTTATCGGGCTCTTCCCCATTTTCAATATCCAGCGCTTGATGTCGGATTCGCACCATGTAGATCAACTCCATAGCGTCTTTTAAATCCATGCCGCGACCTTTCGGTAAGATGCCCGCATTGTTGATGTCATCCAAACGCTCAAACGAGTTTTGCGAACGAGAGCCAATCGCCAACGCGTGCACCCGAATCAGATCCGCCATTGGTGCGGTACCACGACGCTTCAAGTTGATGGAATTGCGATGACGTCCGTCTTTCTCCATCACAAAGTCTTTGAAGAAGCCTAGTGGTGGTGTACGACGGATTGCGTTATAAGCCATACAAGCCAAGAAACGATTGTTCTTCTTAGCACGACGGACAATGAACCCGCTCAGTTGCTCAGCCCATTTCACGCGTCCATGTACACCAAGTAAATCGAAGAAAATACTGCTATGCAGAAGTCGTTCTGGCGTTGGATTATCAATCCAGTTCGCAAAGCACTCTTCCCATTCTGAGCGCGTTTTACGCCATTGTGGGTTAGTTGCCATAATGTCGCCAGTACAGTAGGTGTAACCGCACTCGGCTAATCCATCACAAACGAATTTCGCGAACTGAGCAAAATACTCACCATGCAATGTTGGGTCGTAGCTGTTGTCTAGAATCAGCGCGTTGTCTTGGTCTGTGACGATAAGCTGTTCATCACGCGCCATGGAGCCCATCGCCAACAAACAATACGGGATGGGCGCAGGACCTATTTCTTGCTCTGCTAGCTCTGCCAATCTTTGTTTAAAACTGCTGCCAATAACCGACATCGCTCGTCCAACCATGTGCGCATTTGCGTCTTCGCTCACCATTCGGACAAAGCAGTCTTTCACTTGTTTAGATACCGCTTTGAGATCTTCTACCGAGTTTTGCTGGAAGATAGAACTCACTAGCAACAAGCTGTTTTGCGACTCATAACGGACGATATCCGTCATGCTGATTACGCCAATCGGCTTTTTATCTTTTAGGATTGGCAGATGATGGACGTTGTAACGCAGCATTGTCAGCATAGCTTCAAACACGTAAGCACTGTAATCGAGCGACACAACGTCGTAGCTCATCACTTCACTTACAGGAATATCGCTGTCTCGACCTTCAGCTAAAACGCGAACGCACAGATCTTTCTCGGTCAAGATACCAAGCAGTTGGTCATCGTCGTCTTCAGTAATGTCTTCTTGCGCGCGGACAATCAAAAGCGCAGTGACGCCCTCTTCTGCCATTAAGATCGCCGCTTCACGAACCGTTGCACTGGCTTCTAGCGTCACTGGCTCACGACTTAAGATCTTGCGCGCTTTCGCAGTCGTAAAGTCATTCCCATCTGAGTGGTTTGATACAGCGGTACGCAGCCTCGCGCTGTCTTCCAACTCCATGAAATCGGCGAAGTTCTCAAACTCGTCACATAGCTCCGTAAAGATCTTCTCTGGAATGCAGTAAACCAAGGTGTCTTCAATCGCTTTGGCTGGCATACGGACACGGTTGTTCATCAACAACCCCATTTGTCCAAATAAACCACCAGCATCAATACGGTTGTACAACTCCCCTTTACGGCGGAAGATTTCCACCACACCACTACGGATCATGTATAAATCACGAATGTCATCGCCTTTCTTGAGAATGTCCGTCCCTGCGCGGTAATAGGCGACTTCGGCATTCATTGCGATGTTTCTTAGGTGCTCTTCCGGTAAATCATCAAAAGGTGGGTATTGGCTAATGAAATTGAGTACTTCTAATTGCTCGGCTTCCATTCTTTATTCCATGCATTGCCTAAACTAAGGCGATAAATATCACCAAGAAAATAATCAGACAATAAATAAATTGAGACGTCAGATAAAAAGCTGTGCAACCGTCGAAAAGCGGAATAATGACTGATGATTATTGAAACGAGTGTGTCTAAAATTGCTTGTTTTCATCTAAAAATCAGCAGTAAAAAATACAATGCATTCACGCGATAAATATTTACTTTAAAAGCTCTCGCAATCGTTTTCTTGTGATCTAAATTACATATTGAACGCAAGAACAAAAATCCGTATATTGCGCGTGCCTACGCGGCACACCCTACAATGCACAACGCTATCCTGCTTCCACTGGTGCATTGATATTGGTGTTTAATTACTTCCATGCAAAACAAACCTTCCTCTTTTTCTCGCTTTTTTAAAGAATCGGGCGCTTTGTTACACCTATCGATCCCTATCATTCTGATGCAACTTGCCACTCAGTCGATGGGCTTTATCGATACCACAATGGCAGGACAAGTGAGTGCTGCAGACCTTGCTGCGATCGCACTTGGCACCAGTTTATGGCTACCCGTTTCGCTATTGCTTCGCGGCATCATCATGGCATTAACACCTGTTGTGGCTTACCACCGCGGCGCACAAAGTTTAAATAACGTGCGTATCGCGTTTATTCAGATGCTTTGGTTGTCTGCGTTTGTCAGTGCGATTCTGATTGTTTACTTACTACTTGGGGAAACCATTCTCGTTGGCTTAGGTGTTGCGCCTGAGATCATCCCTATCGCGAGTGATTACGTTGTCGCGTTGGCGTTTGGTGTTCCAGGCATTGCGCTTTTCTACACTTTGAATGGCTTCTGCGAAGGGATGAACAACACTCGCGCACCGATGTTGATTTCTGTGATTGGTTTGTTGGTAAACATCCCTGTTAACTACATTCTGATTTACGGCAAATTCGGCATGCCGGCTCTGGGGGCGGTTGGTTGTGGCTGGGCTACTAGCTTGGTTTACTGGCTGATGTCGGCCCTGCTGTTTAGCTACATCAAGAGCCATCACCACTATAAAAACATTCTTCACTTCGCAGAATTAAAACCAGTATGGCAAGAGATCAAACAGCTGTTCAAACTCGGGATGCCGATTGGCTTAAACATTGCGGTTTGTGGCAGTATCTTCGCGGTGATTGCCCTGTTGATTGGTCGTATCGGTGCGGAGAACGTTGCAGCGGCGCAAATAGCACTGAATATTTCTAGCATGACGTACATGATCCCAATGAGTCTTTCATTTGGTATCACGATTCGCGTTGGTCATGCATTGGGTGAACAAAAGCTTGAAACGGCCTCTCACCGCAGTTTGGTAGGCATTATTACTGCCGCGCTACTGTCGTTGATTTCAGTCGGCTTCTTCTTGCTGTTCCCAGAGTGGATCATTCGTTTGTACACCACAGATCCTGTGGTTTCAGCAACAGCGGCTACACTGCTGATGTTTACTGCGATGTACCAATTCAGTGATGCACTGCAGACCTCTGCAAACGGCGCTCTGCGTGGCTACAAAGATACTAAGATCCCAATGATTCTGGCAATTCTTGCTTACTGGGGCTTGGCACTTCCATTGGGTATGTTGCTGGGTATCACCGATGAAATCGTTCCTGCCATGGGCGAAGAAGGCTTCTGGATTGGTATCGTGACAGGATTAACTACCGCTGCAATTTCAATGCTGATTCGCTTGGCGCTAGTGATTAAGAAGTACAATCAAACTACAAATGAACTTGATGCTAAAGAACTTGTATTGAACTGATGAACAAAGGAGCTCACTTGAGCTCCTTTGTTCATTTTTAGTTAGGGCTGCTTTAACACTTTGCCATAGAACTTAATTAGAGACTGCTCTGCAAATGTATTAAGCATCTTATTGAAGCGCTCTCTCTCAGACACTTCGACCATTGTAGACCTCACTTCAAGTATTGTTCTTACGGACAATTCAGTCGGCGAAATCAGTTCTGCGCTGCGTGTTAGCGAACCCAAAGAATGGGTCAATTCAAGAGTTGGAGGAATATCCGTAATTTCCCATAAATTGTTAGTATCGTAATACACATCAGACACAACTCTCACTCCATGGAAAAGTGCAGGGTACTTCTCATTGTACATTTTCAGGTCAACCAATTCCTTCTTGATCCATGCATCATGCTCTTCATATTGAAGCTCTTCTTCCACACCTAGAAACGGCTCGATGACCGACTCAGACCGGACAACGGTTCGAGTCGACATAGTGTCGAGATTTTTGACCTGAAATTCGGGGTTACCGATGCTTGTTACCACTTCGGAATATTCATCCGTTAATTTTTCGATACGTTCAGCTTCACCCAGTTCATACAAATTGGCGCGCACCAACCCTGCATATTCACCGACGTAAACCCTTTCTTGAACTTCTTTTTGTCCACCCAAATCATCAAATAAAATCACGGTGTCAGTATTCATTTTCCATCGGTAACGGCTTTGTTGCATTTGTCCAAGTTGAGCGTCTTGCGTCAATGGAAGAGACACTTTGCTTTGAATCCACTCAGGTGTGTACTGCCAATTGGTTTGTGTATCAGTTGGGTCTACACAATAACGTTGTTCACCATACTCAAAACAAACAACTACATGGTTAAATGCCGTCATTGTTGGCAGCAATACCCCTTCTGTTTTGATTTGCTTTGTTGCGACCAAAACTAACTCAGCGTCCAAGCCCAGTTTATTCAATAATCCGAGTAGCAAAACAGATTTATCTTTACAGTCACCCAAGCGGTTTTCAATCGTCTCGGCAAGGTCATGCGGTGTCATCGCATGACCGAACTTTGAACGCGAAACGTAACGAATATCACGAGACACAAAGCTCAAAATGCGTTTGATTTTCTCATCAGTGTCGATTGCGCCATGAGCCAATGTTTGAAACAGCGGCTCTAAGCCCGATTGATCTCTAAACGCTGTGTTCATGGTGGTCGACGCGCGATCCGCGACATCTTGCCATGTTCTCATAGACCCCAAAGCAATGCGACTAATAGCATCACGCCACTTAACCTGATAATCACCATCAAAAGCAGCGATATTGTGCCCCAAACATGAGAGAGTTGAATTGGTCTGTTTACAATTCACATCTTCGCTGTCATTTGCCCAATAAACTGGCGAAGCCTCATCCCACACGACGTCGAGTCGGAAACTATCCATTGGGTAGCTACGTTGTGTATGTAGCTCTTCAGCCCAATCATGTTCCATCATTGAACGTTGAGTAATGATTTCGTACTTCAAGACAGCAATACCACCTTCTTCCAAGCCTGGGATTGCTAAAGCGATCTCTTTTTGACTGGAAAAGGTGTTATAAACGCCTGTACCTAGCACCTGAATTTGAGATGGGTCAATCTGCTTTATCACTCCGTTTGGTGAAACTGATGCAGCCGCTTTGATTATCACTTTTTCATAATTAGGGTCAAAGTACAGCCCCATCGTCCCATGCGATTCAACGTCGACAAACCTTGGAAAGTAGTTGACTAATGTTTGCTCTTTTCTAACAACGTCGGCTCGAACATTAAACTTAGTTTCACGTAAAAGCTGAGCCATTGCAGAATGTGATTTATCTTTAGGGATGAGAGCTAACGCGTCCCGTAGACCGTCTTGTGATAACTTCCAGTCGATTTGGGGATACTCGTTAGCATGCACACCTAACGACCCAGCAATAGCGACTAGGCTAAATAACTGAGTTAAATTCATTGTAATGTGAACTCCTTTGCCATCGCTGCAAACTCTGGTTTTCTATGAGAGTAAGTTTTAGCGGGTTGATCTAGGATTCCCATTAGCTCATAGCTATTATCACCAGAGTGAAGCAAAGTCACGTAACCCGAAGCTAACATTGAGCCACTTTCCTTGGTGCAGACTAACTCTACCTTGAGCGCAAAATCGTTACCGACAAAGCTGCGTGACTCTACACAACGAGACGCACCAATCTCCTCATCAATCCATTGACGACGATCATGCATGTGCTCGTTAATATCCTGGAGCTCTCGGTTATTAAACACGATTAGGTAAGAACCAAACTCTTCACTCGCAAACTCTGCTAACGCTGAGCCATCACTGTACGTACCAAGCTCTAAACGATGCCAATTAGCACCATGGAAAGTGAGCTGAAAATCCTGTCCCTGTTCAATGTAAGTAGATTGATCTGGGTACGCTTCTAAACTGTCTTTCATTACGGAATTGTTGTACATCACGCCATACATCAACAGCACACCCGGTGTCATAATGATTACGACTAACCATTCCAGAGGATGGTAACCACCTTTTTTGCCTGTAAACTCAATATCGCTTCGCTGACGTTTGAAATTGTTTACTCGATAAGAAAAAGCAGTAAATGAAGTAGCAGTAAATAAATATGCAACAAAGTCTAGCCATAAGGGTGTTGCCCACTGCGAAGTTAGGGAGAAGTAAATCGTTGATAACAAGAACCCTAATGCACCTAAGTAATAAACGGTACGAACATTGAGGTTCTTATTATCCTCTTCGAGTTCACAAAGCGTGCGATCCAAGCTGCGAAATGCGAAGTATTGGAAAATCGCCAACCAAGGAACAAAAAACCATAAAAACGGTTTGAAGTTTCTAGCGGATAGTTGGTCTATTTCTTTAATACGGCGATAGAGCCAAAAGTTTGTGTAAAAGCCGAGAGTACTGAAAGCTAAAAACCAATCAAAAATTGGTTTTCTTGGATACGCCACTTTCATTTTTTGAATAGGCGCGTCATCAGAAGACGATTTATCTAACACTTCTTCGCAAGGCATACTGCTGGTTTCTTGCATTTTTAAATCCATATTTTAATTCAAAGCCAAAACGTACGTTGATCCGACTGCGTCACATTGCATTTCAGTCATAAGCTCGAAAGATATTTCTAACTCACTCATTATATTTATATTTTATAAATCGGTGATATTAACAAAGATGCATTAAAACACGAATGAAAGAAGCTTAATGCATCTCCTTTTGTGATTAACGTTAAATAATAACTAACGCAAATTATTCTCTTCTCTGCTGATTTTTACTTCCAAATGTTGAGTTTCAAAAAATCACTACTCGTATAGTTGAGTATCGCATTACGCCTCCTTACAAAGCCGTACCAATCATTACAATTAAATTTATAGATAAGCCTTATATTTCACGTTTGTTTCACGTTTTCTTTGATACAAGACGCATCATAAAAACCAAACACATCAGTAAATTAGGGAATATTTATGAAAAAGCCCACCTTTGGGCCTTTACAGCCTGTTGCTGTATTTGCGCTATTTTCGCTTGTCTTTTTGTCCACTTCGCGGATTTTATTAGCCTTTTGGCTCTCTGACCGGATCGAATCTTTTAACGACCTTATTTACATTCTTGGTCAGGGTTTACGCGTCGATTTTGCAACGATTTGTTGGTTGTTTATCCTGCCAGGCTTACTGTCTGCGCTATTACCGGTGACCGGTAAGATTGGTGAGTGCTGGAAATGGTTACTCCGTTGTTGGATGGTCGCTGGTCTATGGATCTTGGTATACATGGAGCTTGCTACCGCTCCATTTATACAAGAATACGATCTTCGTCCGAACCGTTTGTTCGTGGAATACCTCATTTATCCGAAAGAAGTATTCAGTATGCTTTGGACTGGCTACAAGTTAGAACTGTTCATCGGCACGCTTGGTACGGTTATTACGCTTTTCTTAGGTTGGAAATGGAGTAAGAAACTGACGGATAACGCTCAGCAAGTAAACTGGAAATGGCGTCCTGTTCTTGCAATTTTAGTGGTTCTGATTGGTGTCGCTGGCGCTCGTTCATCTTTGGGTCACCGCCCTCTTAACCCTGCAATGGTGGCATTTTCGAATGATCCTCTAATGAACGATCTGGCACTCAACTCTTCCTATTCACTGTTGTTTGCTGTCAACAACATGAAGTCAGAAAAGAGCGCAGAGCAGTTTTACGGAAAAATGGATGATCAGAAGATGCTCGACATCGTTCGCGCCTCTTCTACTAAGTCTGATTTTGATCCATCTTTACTTCCAACTATGAACAGCAACCAAGCAACATATCAAGGAAAGCCAAAGAACTTGGTTATCTTGCTTCAAGAAAGTTTGGGCGCTCAATTCGTTGGTTCCTTGGGTGGTCTTCCTCTTACGCCTAACTTCGACAAGTTGATGAATGAAGGTTGGCAGTTCACTCAGATGTACGCAACGGGTACGCGTTCTGTTCGTGGTATCGAAGCGGTGACAACAGGTTTCCCACCGTCACCATCGCGCGCAGTGGTAAAACTAAGCAAAAGCCAAACAGGTTTCTTTACTATTGCTGACTTACTGAAAAACCGCGGTTACCACACTGAGTTTATTTATGGTGGTGAAGCAAACTTCGATAACATGAAAACCTTCTTCTTCGGTAACGGCTTCGACCAGATTGTGGAAGAAAAAGACTATGAGAATCCAGAGTTTGTTGGCTCTTGGGGTGTAAGTGATGAAGATCTTTACACTAAAGCGGACCAAGAGTTTGAGCGCTTATCAAAAACTGACAAGCCTTTCTTTAGCTTAGTATTCAGTTCGAGTAACCACAGCCCATACGAATACCCAGAAGGTAAGATTGAACCTTACGATGCTGAGCATATGACGCGCAACAATGCCGTTAAATACTCAGACTATGCGATTGGTACGTTCTTTGATAAAGCGAAAAAATCTTCTTACTGGGACGATACTATCTTCATCGTCATTGCTGACCATGATGCTCGTGTATTCGGTGCGAACTTGGTCCCAGTGAAGCACTTCCACATTCCTGCTTTAATCATTGGTAAAGACATCAAACCGCGCAAAGATGACCGCATTGCAAACAACATCGACATGCCACCAACACTGCTGTCTTTGATTGGTATCGATGCAAAAACACCGATGATCGGTCGCGACCTGACTAAGCCTTTGGCTCGTGAAGATGAACGTGCAATGATGCAATATGACAAGAACTTTGGTTACCTAACCCGAGATAACCTTGTTGTATTCTCTCCGGGTGAGAAAGTATCAACAATGCAATACGATTTTGATAAACAAACCATGGAGCCGATGGACGTTGATCCAGCCGTTATTGAACGCGCGAAAGCCAATGCACTATTTGCTTCTAAGGCGTACCAAAACAACTGGTATGCATCCAAAGCGGTTCAGTAGTCATACCAAACATTCATTGAGCTATAAATGAATAAAAGGAGCGCCCAATGCGCTCCTTTTTGTTTTCTCACATTGTTGTATTCTTAGTGTCTGCAGTCCCTATTCAAGCCACATGTTTTTCAAAGACATCACACCCATTCGGTCAGTTTCTGCTCCATGCAGTTCTTCAGATTGAGAGTAGACAATGTGCTCTCTCCAAAGCGGCGCATAATGGTAGTTCTGTATCAACCAATCCTCCGCTCGGAATAGCTTCTCTAGCAATCCATGACTGTCTTCACTTTCACGCATCAATCCATCAACGAACTGCACTAAACTGTTTTTCTCTTTCTCGCTCAAACATCGAGTAAACGCGTCACTGGCAAGCATCCACTCGTAATACTGATAAGCTCGGTCATCGCCAAATACGTAACAACCATAACCGACATCAGCGATCGCACGTTTCTCGTCGTCTGGACTTTGAATCGTCCACTCAACACCAAGCTCGGAAAGTATCTCAATGAGTGGAGCAAGCTCTGCTTTTAAGTTCTCACGAATTTCGATCACCACTGGACGCTTTGGCTTTGTCATTTGGCTTTCAAACAGGTGAAAACCTTTGTCTTGGTGCTCGTTCATCAGACTATTTGCTAACTCTACGCGCTGATCAGCATGCTTTCTAAAGTGATGAACAATCCAAGCACGCTCTTGCTTGCTCAATTGGTTTTTGTGGTAGAAAAAATGAAGGACAGAACAACCATTTTGCTTACTGTGATCATCTCCGACATTATCAAGATGAATCGCGCGCTGCATTTGCTGAATGTGTGCATGACCCACTTTGCTACAGGGTGACAATGACCAAAATTCAGCCATATCAATCAACCCTCCAATGCCAAAATACCGAGGATTTCTTTTGAGTGTCCAATGGTGACTCTCCAATCGTTCCGCATAATAGGGACCTGTTCCAATAGGCTTATGTGGCTGTTCACAATCCATAATTGCCGTGTGTTTATCACACAATAAATTGAGGAATACAGGGTCATTTTGACGTAGATAAAACGTCACCCATTGCCCTTCGACGTTGATAGAATCAAGGTGGCGAAACAAGATCGAAAACGGATGAGCCTCGTTTAATCTTCGCTCAAAGTTCGCTTTAATATCAGTGCCGCTCAATCGCTTGCCATTGTGGAAAGTCACATCACTACGCAAGCGAATTCGAACATGGTCTCCCTTATTTTCAAATGCGTGCGCAAGTTCAGGCAAGATGCTTTGAGAGTGAGGGTCAAAACGCAGCAATGTATTGTAAATGCTATCTATTAGCATCACCGAACGCACAGAGTGAGCTTGATGTGGTCGCCACTCTGGTAATTGATAAGGTGCGATATAAACCAGGGTATTTTGCTTGTTCAGTTCGGTTTGCGCATCACCCAACCACAGAGGCAGATTTTCTTGAAACACCAATTCGCCATCAAACTGCTCTGCAAGTTGATGTGCTTGGTTGATTTTTCCCGCTTTAACCCACTCTTCTAATGCCTGCTTTAACGCCTCTTCAAACGTCACAAGTAGTGTGAGCGTGGACACGTTTCCCCGCCCCTTACCCGGAGCCCAAGTCACCCAACCATATGATTCCATTGCCACCATTAATTTACTGACATTTCGATCGCTACATTGCAGTTGTTCTGCTAGTGATGCGATGGTGACTGGCTTTCTCTCCTGAGTTTGATAGTGCCGACTCAATTGACGTAAGCGGCTCAAATGCGAGGTAGATTTAAAAGATGAACTATCCATATTCATGTGTTCGTTATTTGTTCCCAATTAGACTTTCATACTATCTCTAAAGTCATACAGGAGGTCAATATGAATACCATTTACTACTCTTACTATACATTAAGTGCCGAGCGCCATCGAAATACACCAAAACCAGAACCAGTAAGAACCAACCAATCTAGAGTGAGTTCATTCTTTCAAACTGTGTTTTCGGTCTTACTCTTTGTGTAAGCACAGTGCGTGATAAGGAGCGCCCGACGCGCTCCTTTTTGTTTCACTGTTTCACTAGTGTGGTGCTAGCCGGTTTTCTTTTGCTTGACGAAGGCATTAACGTTGCACTCAGTAGTGCGACCCCCATCCCACCGGCAAGGATGAAATACATCAATACAAACTCTTGTGTATGAGCATAGGTAGAAGCAATAAGCCAATACGCGATAGGTCCGGTACTAAAGCTTAATGTGTACTTAACGGCATAGATCCTAGAGCGCCATTTCGCATCGGAATAACGGCCAATAAGCCAATCGTTCACCGGTATTTGCGCGTACGTACACAACATCAAACCAACAAACACCATAACCAAAGACCATTCATGAGTAATCGTCGCCAATAGCAGGAATAACAGCTGCCCACCAGTAATGCAGGCGAGCAGCTTCTTGATATCAACACGATCTATCAACTCACCCACAACAAGCTGAATAAACGCAGCACAGACAAAAATAGAGGTGGTCAACGTGCTTGAAAGGCTCAATGATTGGCTAAACTGTGCGTCCATGATTTTTGGTAACGAGGTCGTAGTAGATTGAAAGACCAAACCACCGAAGAAGACAATCACCGCCACACAAGCGAACAGCACTTTGAGTTGTCGCAAAGGTATCGTTACGTCGTCACGTATACTTTTCACATGTTCGATACCGGTAACGTCTTTCGATGCAAACCAGTACATAACGCCAGTTAACAAACATACGATACCTGGAATATAAAATGCGGCTTGCCAAGAGAACCATTGGCATAACAAAGCGGTCCCCATTGCCGCAAATGCCAAACCTAAGTTGCCTGCCAGCCCATTTACCGCGATAGCCCTGCCTGTTTTGTTTGCAGAGCTGAAGATAAGTGCAATACCAACAGGATGATAAATCGCGGCAAACAAGGCAATGGTACAAAGCCCCAATCCCATTTGCCATGGCGTTTGCGCGAGAGCGGTAAGTAACGCAGAGATGCCCATCCCAAAGTAGAAAACGATCATCATGCCTTTTCTGCTCCAACGATCCGCTAGCCAACCAGCCGGTAGCGACATCACGCCATAAACCAACATGGCTGCACTTCCCACTTGAAGTAGTGTGGCGTAACTCATGTTCCATTCTTTATGCAGCGTTAGTACGACAGAAGGAAAAATGAGCAAGAAATAATGATTAAGTGAGTGCCCCACATTAAGGACACCCGCGTGAATTGAGCGGTTCATCTCGACTCCAAACAAAATAACGGAAAGCTAATTAATGACAAGCTCAGTTTATCTGGCTAGCATTTGGCGTATAGATTCCATCGAGACAGGTTATTGCTCAAATGAGCCAAAACGTCAAAGCCATCAGTTTGGATGCCAGTATCAATCGCTTAGAGGCGGTGGTCATTCCCAAGCACTACCCCAACGGGCACATCATTGACTGGCATTGCCACCGACATAACCAATTGGTGTACGCCAGCAGTGGAGTGATGGCGGTCGAGACAGAATTGAAGTTATGGGTCGTTCCGCCTCAAAGGGCTGTGTGGATCCCAGCGTATGAGAAACACAAGGTGTACATGTATGGGGATGCGGCGATGAAAAACGTTTACTTGTTGCCAAGCATCGATATTGAGCTGCCAAATCAGAGTGGTGTTCTCAATGTTTCACCAATGCTGCGTGAGATGATCATTCATCTTTCTGAGCAACCTGCCGATCAAGCGACCACGGAACCGTATTGGCTTATTGTTCAGGTTTTGTTGGATCAGTTGAAAGTCGCACCACAAGTGTCCATTCAAATCCCTCTTCCCAACAACGCCAAACTCGGACAAGTTTGTAACTCACTGTTGGAGACCCCTGCGGACAATCGTTCACTAAAGCAATGGGCAGAAGAAATTAACGTCAGCAGCCGTACTTTGAGCCGCTTGTTTCGTAATGAAGTTGGCATGTCTTTCATCGAGTATCGTAAACAAGCAAGATTATTCCACTCTCTGACTTTGTTGGCGCAATCTCACCCTGTCACTACCGTTGCATTTGAGTGCGGCTTTACGAGCGCAAGTGCTTTTAATCATCTATTCAAACAAAGCTTTGGGGTGACACCGGGCCGCTTCTTCATCAATTGATATTGAGGACGAATAAAGCCCGTATTTGATGCAGAGTTCGAACGGTCGATACTCCGAGTACTTGACATCCTTATCATCTGAAGATTCTACCAGATACGCCGCTTGCGTATTTACTCACTAAAAAGACGTAAATAATCAGAAAGATCGGTTAAAAATGTGCATTTTAGGCATTCCCATTCAGTCAGCAATAAATTAGACTCAAATCAATGCCCAAGAAGTTTGAATTATTGATAAAAAGGAATGCCCATGAGCTCAAGTATGATCCTTAATGAATCGCTGATTGTAAGTGGCCGAGATATCCCACTAAAAGAATTGTTGTATGCGAAACGTGTACTTGATAATTACATGGCAGTAGCAAAAGAAAGTAGTCCACTAGAACTGCTCACCGAAATGAAGTCTGCAGCAAAGCAAGTTGAATACTTCACCACTGACGATAACCCTTGCGAAGCACGTAATGTTATCAGTGGTATGATTGACCAAATCGACAGCGCAGAGTCTTTCGATGCCTTTAAATCACTGGCTGGTAAACCGTCTCAAGCGTTGAATGAACTGATTGAAGACCGAGCACAATTGATTAAACATGAACGTGAATTGCTATTAGCTTCAGGTTATGACGCTTCTCGCATCTAATCGACATCGAATTAGAGTTAATCCGTTCTGACGGATAGACACAAAAAAGGAGCTCATTGAGAGCTCCTTTTGTATTTCTGAATCACCAAGTTGGGGAGTGAAAAGCGCTTGCTCTACAGTCCCATCTCTGCCGTAATGTCTTTGATCTGTTTTAGGTCCATCTTGTGAACTTCAATAAGTTGGTCAACTTGGCTTAAACGAGAATTTGCTTCATCGTGTCGGTCACACGCGTCTGATTTCACGTCCCAAGACTTGCCCTCTAGGAAAACGTCACACTCTTTTTTCAACGTTTCGATCTTAGGCAATAGCGATTCACGCTCCTTCTCTAGAGACTCCAACTCTTGCGAGATTTGCAGCTCCTTACGGAACACTTCACGTGAACGCTCAAAGATGGTCGCTTGCATATCGGCTTGGCGATTAAGCTTATCGTTTTCACTCTTAGTGGTACTTAGCGTCGCTTTCTGTTCTTTCACTTGTGACTCAAGTGAAATATTCACTTTTTCTACTTCAGTTAACTGCGCTTGAAGCGCTTTTAGTTCCGCTTTATGAGCTTCTTCTTTTTCTGCCAATAACGTCGCGACTTTTGCATCGATTTCTTTATCCAAGCTCGCTTCGCGTGTTTTCACTTGAGAAACCAAATCCGTCTTGTCTTGTGCTAGTGCTTGGTATTTTTCTTCCAACACTTGGTAAGTGGACTCCCACTTACTTGCTGTCATTGCCGACCCAGCCAAACCACCAAATGCCAAACCCAGTACTGCCGCAATGGCAATATAAATGTGGGTACGCTTATCGCGCTCCTCAATGACAACTACTTCGTCTTGATCTTCAATATTATTCTGAGAAGTCACCGTATCTTACTCCAAGGACTCTACCGGTTTGCTAGCGAGTGAGTTCCGCAATCATGATTGACGCGGTATAAATTAAAAATGCGCTGATCAGCGTAATGACCGTCGCTTTTTGGACTTTTTCATTGGTACGATAACGAAATAGCACAAACGCTAATCCAATCAATACCGCAATGGCTAACAATCTAGTCATACCGCCTCCTTGTCCAATAATGTGAACTTATCTGATTCCATAGACAGTTTCGCAAAGAAACATTGTAACCTATTTCTACGTCGCTTACGGTCAACTTAGCGTAGATTTTGAAGCGATTGCTCCCGTTTTGATCAATTTTCTATTCTAAACTGAATAACTTATCGACACAGCTCTACTCGCCCATCGTTCAATCGAATTAGATTTCGACCATCCATACAAGTAAACAATGAACAAAAGATTGACTCATTTGTTTAATTAATCGACAAACCTATGAAATTAAGACCACAAAGTCCGCATAATGTGTTGAAAATAAATCGTCATTTGGTGTTGAAATGGTAACAAAACATGATAGAGTTCACACGTTAATGGTGACCAGCATCATTAACTAACCTTTACTCATTTAATTGAGTAAATGTTCCGATGAAGACTGCAGGAGAGTGGTTATTAACTAAATTTTAACATTTAGTTAGGGTAACTCGCCGAAGAATTAACTATTTCAGGTGCTACCTTGGTAGCGGGGACTGTAGTTGGAGGAACCTCTGGAGAGAACCGTTAAATCGGTCGCCGAAGGAGCAAGTCCCGCACATGTGTGCGGGGTGAAACTCTCAGGCAAAAGGACAGAGGAGTGGAAAGTAACAACCTAACTATTTGGCGTTCCCGCCTTATTTTGTTTTGAATAGCATAGCTATTAGAGATCCTTGATCTCGTCCTTTCCCTCTTCTCCTTATTAGTTGTTTTATTAAGGGGAAATCATGAACGACCTACAATCTTTACTTCAAACCATTGATAACTTTGTCTGGGGTCCACCACTGCTGCTTTTGCTTGTGGGAACCGGTGTTTACTTCACTTTTAGCCTAGGCTTGATCCAATTTAAACACCTACCAACTGCGTTAGCGATGGTATTCAGTAAAGATAAGTCATCTGATAAACAGGGTGACGTTTCTAGCTTTGCAGCGCTATGTACTGCGCTGTCTGCAACTATTGGTACAGGTAACATTGTTGGTGTTGCAACAGCAATCAAACTTGGTGGTCCTGGTGCCCTATTCTGGATGTGGCTAGCTGCCCTATTTGGAATGGCAACCAAATACGCTGAGTGTCTTCTTGCTGTGAAATACCGTCGTGTTGACGACAAAGGCCAAATGATTGGTGGTCCTATGTACTACCTGCAATATGGTGTTGGCTCGAAAGCGCTAGCTATCATGTTCGCGGTATTTGCACTGGGCGTAGCTTGTTTTGGTATCGGTACCTTCCCTCAAGTGAATGCAATTCTTGATGCAAGTGAGATTTCTCTTGGTGTAAACCGCGAGCTGTCTGCCTTCATCCTGACGCTATTAGTGGCATTCGTAACCTTGGGTGGTATTAAGTCGATCGCTAGCGTTGCAGGTAAAGTCGTGCCAGCAATGGCGCTGTTTTATGTGCTAGCGTGTTTGAGTGTGATCATCATGAATGCGGACCAATTGCTAAATGCAGTTGAGCTTGTATTGGTGTCTGCATTTACTTCGACAGCGGCAACTGGTGGTTTCTTGGGTGCAAGTATTATGCTGGCAATCCAATCTGGTATCGCTCGTGGCGTATTCTCAAACGAATCTGGTTTGGGTAGTGCGCCTATGGCTGCGGCGGCTGCGAAAACGGATTCTTGTGTTAAACAAGGTCTGATTTCTATGACGGGTACCTTCTTCGATACCATCATCATCTGTACGATGACTGGTCTTGCTTTGATCCTTACGGGTGCATGGCAAAGTGACCTTGCAGGTGCAGCGATGACAACACACGCATTTGCGGTTGGTCTTAACGCAGAGACATTAGGTCCAATGCTGGTATCTATCGGTCTTATGTTCTTCGCATTTACCACCATTCTTGGCTGGAACTACTACGGTGAGCGCTGTGTTGTATTCCTATTCGGTACAAAAGCAGTACTTCCGTACAAACTGATTTTTGTTGGTTTGGTGGCTTCAGGTGCTTTCCTTCACCTAGATATGATTTGGCTACTGGCTGATATCGTAAACGGTCTAATGGCAATCCCTAACCTAATTGGTTTAATTGCTCTGCGCCACGTGGTGTTGGAAGAGACAAAACTGTTCTTCAAACCGTCTTCTCAATCAGATGATTTTGATGCAGTAAAAGCCTAATCCAAGTTAGAAACGTGAAGTTCACTTTAATTAAGAGCCCCCTAAGTTGAATGACTTAGGGGGCTCTTCTTATATAGGTATACCCAATGACTTCAAGATGCAGGATTCAGAGCGTTGTCATTGATTCGAGAGTAAGGAAAACGACGCAGTGTAATAACTAGATCTTTAAATCGCCGCCGCGTCTACAAACCAAGTCATTCTCGCTGAACCTAGCATCTCGAGGTTACTTGGGTATATTACATTTTACTGCGATACCTTCGCTTTAGAAAAAGCCTAGCGGATTGACGTCGTAGCTGATTAATAGGTTCTTCGTGTTCTGGTAGTGATCGAGCATCATCTTATGGGTTTCTCGACCAATGCCTGATTTTTTGTAGCCTCCGAATGCAGCATGTGCAGGATACGCGTGATAGCAGTTAATCCAAATACGCCCTGCTTCGATATTACGCCCCATGCGGTAAGCAAGGTTTTGGTCGCGCGTCCACACACCAGCACCCAAACCATATTCCGTGTCATTGGCAATCGCTAGCGCCTCTGCTTCGTCTTTAAAAGTAGTCACAGCAATGACCGGACCAAAGATCTCTTCTTGGAATACGCGCATCTTATTGTGACCTTGTAACAAAGTCGGTTGAATGTAGTAGCCTTGCTCCAAGTCGTTTTCCTGTTTCGCCACATCACCACCAAACACGACTTTGGCCCCTTCTTGGCGTCCGATTTCTAGGTAGCTCAGGATCTTATCGAATTGTTCTTGCGATGCCTGTGCCCCCACCTGAGTGTCAGTATCTAATGGGTTACCTTGTTTAATGGTCTTCGCGCGCTCCGCAACCTTCGCAATAAACTTGTCGTACACAGATTCATGTACCAAGACACGTGATGGACAGGTACACACCTCTCCTTGGTTAAAGAACGCAAGCAGCGTGCCTTCAATACACTTATCTAGGTATTCATCTTCATGATCAAACACATCTGGGAAGTAGATATTTGGAGACTTACCACCAAGCTCAACGGTTGATGGAATGAGATTCTCTGCTGCGCATTTTAAGATATGGTTACCTACTTCGGTTGAGCCCGTGAATGCCAGCTTTGCAATTCGGTTACTGGTTGCTAGTGCTTGCCCTGCTTCTGAGCCAAAACCGTTGACCACGTTCACCACGCCTGCTGGCAAGAGATCACCAATCTTTTCCATCAGAACGAGAATCGAAGTTGGCGTTTGTTCGGCAGGTTTGAGCACCACACAACAGCCAGCAGCCAACGCAGGAGCAAGCTTCCACGCCGCCATCAACATTGGAAAATTCCAAGGAATGATCTGTCCTACAACGCCAATTGGTTCAGGGAAATGGTAGCTTGCAGTGTGTTCATCAAGCTCAGCCGCACTGCCTTCTTGAGCACGGATACAGCCTGCGAAGTAACGGAAATGGTCGACCACTAAAGGAAGATCCGCCGCCAGTGTTTCGCGCACAGGTTTACCATTTTCCCATGTCTCTGCTACCGCAAGTTCTTCAAGGTTTTGTTCAATGCGGTCTGCTATTTTCAGTAGAATGTTGGCACGCTCGGTAACGCTGGTTTTGGCCCATTTTGCTCTTACATTGTGCGCTGCATCCAATGCAAGGTTGATGTCTGCCTCGCTAGAACGAGCAACCTTACAATACGCTTGACCATTGATTGGTGACGTATTATCGAAGTACTCCCCACCCCTCGGTTTCACCCATTCGCCACCGATGTAGTTGTCGTAATGTGATTTAAAACTCACGACGGCATTTTCACTACCTGGCTGTGCATAGATCATAACTCTTCCTTTTGTTCTCGTTCAGTTTTTTGTTTTAAACAACCGAGTGTTCAACTCAGCGATGTTGTCACTTCATTACTCAAGTCACATGCCAACAACACACGTCTTGTTGTTAATTAAATGTAAAACTATGATTACCAAGCGATAACAAACTAAGTGAGTGACGTTTGAGCGGATGTATGGTGTGAACACCAGTGTTCAAGTGTTCCAAAATGGCACACCCTCACTGTGACAAAATGGTACAGTCATGGAACTTCAACACATTACCAACAACAACTGGCTTTCTACTTCATGGGACAGAAGTGAACAAGCGGGTTTAAAACAGCGACGTCGACCTGACGATATTCGCGTCACTTCTGCGTTTCTGCAGGACAGACGCCACCAGCTTAACTTCTTAATCGATGCCGTGAAGCAGTTTGCCCTGCCTTTGTTTAATCAGTTGTTTGCGCACAGCGACAGTCGGTTAATATTGACCGATGCGGATGGCGTGATCATCGGTAGCTGGGGGCAACCTAAATTCCGAGAAAAACTGACCGAGATTGCGCTCAGTTCTGGCGCGTGCTGGCAAGAAAAACTGAAAGGCACCAACGCCATTGGCACTGCTTTAGTAGAAGCCAAACCGGTGTCCGTTATTGGTGACCAGCACTTTATTCAACATCATCGCTTTATCAGTTGCTCAGCAAGTCCAATCTTTGATCATTTGGGTAACTTAATGGGCGTGTTGGACATTACCAGCGAAGAGAAAAAGCACGATTTCTCAACGCAAGTACTGGTCCAGAATATGGTTCAGCAAGTCGAAAACCAACTCCTCAATCAAATCCCTCAAGGACATATTCGAGTCGATTTAGCATGCGAAAAAGGGTTACTCAGCAGTGGGTGGCAAGGCATTATCATCGCCAATGAGGAAGGGCAAATCCTTGCGCATAACCAAGTCGCCTCGCAATTGCTTGATCAACCGAATGTGATTGGACAATCTCTGGATTCGATACTCGATAATTCGCTAAGCCGTCAATCACTGGTGTTTAAAACTCAACCTCTGTCAGAGAGTAAAACGTCTTCCCGCTCTCTTTCTGCATCCAACGATCTTCATTATGGCGACACCACGGTCGAGCATTGTTGGCAACAAGCAAATCGCGTTATCGACAAAGACATTAGCTTACTTATTCTTGGAGAAACCGGTGTAGGGAAAAACGAATTCGTCAAAGCGTTACACAAAAACAGCCAACGTAAGAGTGGTCCTTTGGTATCAGTTAACTGTGGGGCATTACCCAAAGACTTAGTTGAATCTGAACTGTTTGGCTATGTTTCAGGTGCATTCACTGGTGCAAACAGCAAAGGATATCAGGGTAAAATCCGCCAAGCGCACAACGGCATCTTGTTCTTAGATGAGATTGCAGATTTGCCTCTAGAAGCGCAAAGCCGCCTACTCCACGTGTTACAAGACAAAACCGTACTTCCTGTTGGTTCAAACCAAACCATCCAAGTTGATACACAAATCATCGCCGCAACACACAAAGACTTAGAGTTGTTGATTGAACAAGGCGTATTTCGTCAGGATCTTTACTACCGCCTCAACGGACTTATCGTCGAACTACCTCGCTTTGAAGAGCGCAATGATAAGCAAGCACTGATTGAGAACATTCATCGACGCCATTCTGATTCGGAACAGACCATTTGTCCCCACCTTCTTTCATTGATGATGACTTACGTGTGGCCTGGCAATCTGCGAGAACTCGATAGCTTAATCAAAGTCTCTTCATTGATGGCGCAAGGAGAGCCGCAACTAGAACTTAGCCATGTGCCAAATCATCTTGCTAAGAAGCTTAGTCATACCAGTATGATTGAAGACGTTAGCGTGCCGAAAACCAAAGATATGCGTTCGACTGTCGAAGATAAGCTGGTAAAAACTTATCAAGCGAACCAAGGTAATATCAGCAAAACCTCACGCATGTTGGGATTAAGCCGTAATACCATTTATCGCAAGCTTAAAAGCCTTGGGATGCTAAAGTGATAGATGTACAGAGATAAAAAAAGAGCACCGCTTCGGGTGCTCTTCTTATTTTGAAACCTAGCCTTACAGTCCGCCTTCTTGCTGCGCCTGTTTTACTAAAGCCTGACGTTGAGTTTCCGTTTCAGATATCACTTTCTGTTCCTTGTGCGTTTCCTGATCCATATCAGTCGGAATGAAAACAAAGTACTTGTTAAGAGTCATCGTAAGAACCTCAATTATTAGTGTTAAATCACCTTCTTGGTAAATGTAAACAACACCAGCAAAAACAACTTATGCCGGATCCTTGTTGTAGGTTTCAAAAAATAGAGGATGTTTGACCATCAAACATCCTCCATATGCAACCTAATTATAGGATGAGTTCAAGGGCTTACCTAGCACTGTTTTTCACCTTTTACGCAATCTTAGTTTCGCCTTCCGATTGAGCACATCATACTCTTACAAGCTAACCCCATGTCACAAAAGGAAAAATTGTTTTAAATTTTATTGGAACAGAGGATGAGAGACACCGATACTTAAAGCTCAATAACCTCAGGTACTGAGCTCGTGAAAAATACTATTGATTTGAATTTGTATCGCTTTCTTTATCTACTCAGCCAGCAAAAATCGCAGGCGAAAGTGTGTCATACCCTCGACATTAGCAAAGCGACATTCACACGACAATTGGCTGAATGTCGTCAAAGATTTGATAACGAACTCTTCAATGCAGAAAAAGGCATTTATACCCCAACCCTGCTTTGCCAGCAGCTGTGTGAAGTCATCGGCGAACCATTAGAACGCCTAGAACAAATCCCCCAGCTGGCACAAAGCTTCAATGCAAATCAGCAAGCCAATGAGTACATATTCAGCATCATTAATCCGTTATCTGGCATGTTGACGACCCCTTTAGTCTCCGCCCTTACAACGGAAGATCAAAAGCCGAAAATTTCATTTATTGATTGGTCGATAGAAAGTATCGAAAACCCAAAACGAGGGGCCGTCGTCATTGGAATTGGCGGTTTTCCAAATGAGCTCAATGAGAGAATGGTTGAGCGCAAAGTTGCTTCTGTTCCCATCTTTGCGTACGTGAATGATCAACACCCACTTAGCCAACATAACGAGCTAGAGCTAAGTGACATTGAAAACCTCGAGACGGTGCGCGTGTCTATGGGCTCTCTTGATGTCAGTGCGTACTATGAACGAATGCGAAAACTCACTGGGGTAAATTTGGAACAGAAACTAACGGTCTCTTCTATGGCGGCAGCGCTTGATTGCGTAAAAGTCAGCCCGTATGTATTTGTCGGGATGCACATTAACGATGATGCCCTACCAGAGGACGTTCTCCGATTGCCGTTAAGGCTGAATGCTAAACCAATGATGTTTGATGTGGGCGTTCAATATCACCGAGCATTCTAGCAGCACCCGATCATTGCTCAGGTAGAAGCCTTTATTAAACAAGCACTGCAAGAAACAAATTAGAACGACTATCACTTGTCGTCGCAAATAAACAATCCCTCAAGCAAGACCAAACAAAGCCGCAACAGAGCCATAAGAACAAGCCAAAAACAAGCAACCGGTCTATCAATTGACCGGTTGCCTCTTCAATTATCTTACTTCACTTCCGTGATATCACTAGGCTTCCACGAGCCGTCATACCAAGGTTCTAATGGACCGTAGACACGCAAGATAGTGAACCAGCCTTTGTTCGGCACAGTCTCAATCCAGTTTGCTTCTTTGCCTTTTGGTGCTTTCGGACCAAAATACAAATCAATCGAGCCATCTGCATTTGTCATCATGTCGTCGCGTTTGTCATTCTTACTCGGGAAAGGTTGACTGGTCTGTAATTCCGAACGCGTTTGTGTATCGTAAGCCACAACTGACCAGAAGTTCTTCGCAGGAACATTCGCAGGAATGGTCAGCTTGTAGTTTTTGCTGCCATCAAAGAACTCTCCCTGAGCAGATTTATCAACGATTGCGTACTTAGAACCTTTACCAACCATTTTGAGCGCCATTGCCGGCGTATTAACCGTCGCCATATAGAAGAAATAAGTGCGCGCATCTAGGTTGCGACCACCGTTGCCTTCTTCAATCAGCCATTGGTAATCATTACCAATGAACGCTGTCTTCCAATTACGATCATCCCAAATGTGAGCGTTCTGGGTACGAGGATTAAACATCAACGCTCGTGCGGTTGCATTACCTATTGCTGCACCATCTTCCAATATGCTCTGCATTCGTGCATCTGGGGCAAACGGCTTACCTTTTTGTATGCCGATGGTCGCTATCAGTCCACGCATTTCTGGGTCGATAAACTCAATCGGTTCTTTGTCGATCACCGTTTTGATTTCATCGTAAAAGTGCTCATCATTTGCATGAATGGTATTAAACGATTTACCACTACCAGAGATGAATTCCATCTTCGGCGGCTCACCTTTCTTAGATAATGGATAAATCTTTAAACCACTATGGTATGAATTCACCGCCGCGTCTGTTTTACCGTCTTTCAAAAAACCACGAGCAATAAACCAGTTCACGTAACTTGTTGATTGAGAAACGTGATACCCCTCTGGCACTGGACCTTCATAGTTCGGAGGCAAAATAAGGTATTTGCCACCTTCACCTTTATCTGGTCCTACAACACCCATGTCCGTCACAAAACGAAAGAATGCATCATTGACGGTCGTTGGTCCCATACCCGGTGGGATTTCGACCACCGTTGGACCATCACGCTCGAGATCGAGAAATGCGGACGCGTATACCGTATCTGTATTTCCGGTTAAGAACAGCGGATTCGAATCCATCAGATCATCAAACAGCATCACCTGATTGGATGTGGTTAGCCCCATTTTCTCATGCCCGACTCTTAACGCTTCCAGGGATGCCATAGGAATCGCGTTCATAAACACTTCTGTTGCTCGCATGGTATCGAGGTTGTTGTATAGCGTATCCATCGTCTTCTGGCTTGGTACGCCATCCTTGAAATTCAAAGTACCAATGCTGGTTTCAACCTTATCAGGAGTCATGATACTGGTAGGAATATCTGTATTGTACGCATTCGTGCTTGCCAGAACAGATGATGAAACCAGTAGACTAGTGATAACAACGACACGTTTAAGTTGAGTCTTGAACATAAGAGTTTCCTGCTTTGTCAGTGGGGATGCATTAACTGTAGCCAAAGATGGGAATCAATTTTGACGTTCAGCAGAATCAAAAATGTTGGCATAGACAATGAGCAATGAAACTCATATAAAATCACAAATAAAAAACTGTCTACCAGGTCAATATTTAATCTTTTTTGAGAAATATTTAGCCTGTTTTTTGGGTAAATTCCCCCCAGAAGAGAGACAATACGAATGCGGAGTGAAAGCACTCTGGTTCTACCCACTAAGCTTTGGGAGGCGTTATGAAAAGTAACAAACTTGGTCATGTAATGTCATTCAGCAGAATGTTTTCCTTCATTGCCTTTCTGACTGCCACATTCGCTTGGGTATTAAGTATGTATGCCCTCTTCACGGTTTCCGTCGTGGCACTCTTCGTCAGCGGACTGCTCTACTTGAATGACAAATTCGGTCATCACCCAAAAGGCAGTACAAAAGAAAAGAGCGCTTAGGCGCTCTTTGAGTTTCAAGCTCTTACATAGCACTAATATCACTCTGTCCGTTCGTTTCAGCCTATTGTCTTTATTTATTCCCAAGTGACTTCAAGATCCAGAATTCAGGGCGAGGTTACTTGGGATAGGGACGATTTTCTGCCCATATTTGCATTTGGTGATATCACCCCACTTACCCCGTCAGTTTATGAACGACGTAAAAAAGCCACTGTCTTTAACTCAAAACAGTGGCTTTCATGCTTGCCTTAGCCAATTCCATTTGGCTACAACCAATGATTAGTTAGCTGGACGCCAAACGCCCCACTTATCTTTTTGGTAAGCCGCTTGTGGGTTATCACCACCTTTAATCCACCATTGTGCTTTCCAATTTTGGTCAGCATACGCGACAACTTCACCACCTAGGTAAGTTTTTGCTGAATCCCATGCGTCATCGCTTGGGTCTGGTGTTGGATCAGGATCTGGCGTTGGCTCAGGGTCTACACCACCATCGTCGACAATCACTTCAAACGTAAATGTCTCTGCACGTTCGCTGTTTACTGCGTTCGCAACAAACGACAAGGTCTCATTCTGCGTAATCGCACGAGTATCAACGACAATCGACGCAGTGCCGTTATTTTGAATACTCACAGAAGAGCCTTGAGTTTGAGTTAAGTTCGCAGCTTCGCTGGTAGAAATCACCACTTTGTCCCCAGCGCTAACTACTTTGTCGCTCTTCACTAACTCGTAGATGTCACCTGCCAATGGTTCAACATTACCGTCATCACCATCAATCACTGAAATCACACCCGACGCTCGACCATCTTTCGAATTAAAGAAGTTGCGTGATGGATCGTTTTGGAAGTACATGTAATGAGACATTTCTTCATGCCAATCACCAATGAACACCGCTCCATCTTTGAACTCTTCGTGCCAACCATTGATCTCTGACGCCAATAGACGTTGCCAGTCGTTGATGTTCGATGAATTCACTTCAATATCGAAGCTACGTGCAACATCTCCGTATTTATTGATGATGTCATACTTAACCGTATCACCAAGGTCTGGACCAACAAAATTAACTGGGATGTATAGCTCACCTTTCACGAGATCTGGTTGAGGTGTTGGCTCTGGTGGAGGCGTTTCGCCGCCCACAATAGTGATGTCAGAACAGTTGTAGAAGCCTTCACCCGCCGCATCGTTACGCTGCCAGCGCACAAAAAGAATCGCGTCGCCTGAACGATCAGAAGGGATGGTCACATTCATGCGGTATTTACCACCTTCAACTGGGACATTACCTTCGGTTTGAATCAAATCAAGATCGCTCCACGCCAACGCTTTGCTTAGGTCTGCATTTGGTTTGGTTAGGTAAAACTCCCAAAAAGACGGGTTATGTGGTGCCGTCGCATTAAATACAAATTCGAATGTACCCGTATTTAGCTCTGTGCGAGTCCACGCGGTGTGTGGTGCGCCCATGCCCTTTTTCTGAGGGTCATTTGCGTAACACAACGTACCATCTGGAATCGCCGCTTTCACTGCTGCCATATTGTTGTAATCAGTAATGTTCTTCGCGTATTCGTTGCGCTGAACAAACGGATAGGTACCAGAAATTTCTTTTGCTTGAGCACAGGCTGCATTTGGTGGGTTACCTGACCAAATTCCGCCTTGCTCGTAACACGTGTTTTGACGTGCACTAGGAAACTCTGACCAGCCATGAGCATTGGCTGCTGTTGGCAAGCCAGATAGCATTGCCATACCTACTGCTGCTTTAAGAATGTTTTTATTTGCTTTCACTTTTTCACTCTCTACCATTTTATTATGCAAGTCAGCCACAACGGATACTTTATAACCACTGTCACCTATTGCGTGTTTATAGTTTTAATCTGGAAACAGTTAAAAAGAATATACGTAAATTTTATCAATGAAAGTTTTGAGGTTATTGATAGGAATTAACATCACAATTTTAAATACCCTGACATTAACTAACTGAATTATCACCAAAGCAATATAACCCTATTTTTCATAAACTTATAAGGCTATAAAATTTCAAAACATATTTATAATTAGAGTAATTACGTTATTAAACAAACTTATAATAAACAATAAATGCACTTAACGAATCTGTGATTCACTGTCCACTTTTAAAACTTGAACAAAATACATTAAATATCAATAAGACAAACACTAATATAAACACTAGATATATATCACTCCTTTTATTTCACCCAGCGAATAAGACATTAAAAAGCCCGCTAATTTGCGGGCTTTTTTTGTTCTCTATTGGCTTAAACTTAAAGCACTCTTTGACTCACATAAGAAAAGCCTGTCGCTTCATACTGCGACTTCTGTACCATGCCGAGCACATCTTTTGGTTGGTATAGGTGGCTGTCATACACAACAACCACACTTTCATCGCCTCTTTCCAAGAAATTCTGCTCACCATATTCGGTGTAGCGCGTTGCACCCACTGCGACCACTAGCTGGCTTGGGAGATTTGCTTGTTTGAGTAATGCGTGAATGTTTTCCATCGGACCACGATCCACTTGATGATTCATCTGATCACGTATCCAATCCAGCAGATCCGCATAGAAATAGGAGTATTCGTTTACCGCGCAATCTTCCCCGTAGGCGAATACCTGCTCTCCTCGCTTATGAAAGCTCGCGATTCTAAATCTGCCGATATCGCTATCAGGAGTGAGTCGTTCTAGTTCAATAAGTTGCGATGCCAAGCCTTTTGACGCTGCACCCCAATTTTTCTTCTCACTGATTTTATTCGCATCAGGGCGTCGAATCGAACAATCATTAAATGCGCCAAAATGCGTCGGCGTGAGCTGTAAGACCTGACCACCTTCATAAGAAACATCACAGATCAGAGCGAGCTCTGGTTCAATTTGTAAGTTCAAAATATCATTTGGCAACTTGGTCGTATCGGCACTTATTGGATATGTCGACAAATACGGATGTTCGATAAAAGGCACATAAATGGGGAACAATGCTTGGGGCTTGTTAGCGTTCACATCTCCGTAGAGAGCAAAGTCATCAGCCTCACCAGCTTGTTGCAGGTGACCTGCGAAGTTTCCCGCGATACCTAAGATCATCGCATCTTCAAAATTGTGCATACGTTTACTTGTTCCTAATTATTCGTCGTTATTCGCGATGATATGTCTCGTCAAATCATCAATTTCTGCCAGCAACCAAGTCAGCGCGAGCAAATCTGCACTGCCGCCCGGACTAAGGTTTTTTTCAATAAGCTGGCGGTCAAAATCCAGTAGCTGCTCTTCGAGGTTTGGATTATGCCAACCACCACTCTCAATAAGCTTCGATGCTATGTTCTGCACATAACGCAAACCATGCATCCCACCACGAGATACCACGTTGGTATCTTGATTGTGCCCCATTAGCGTGAGCAACACTTGCCATAATGCTTGTTCTGCGGACGCGCCTTCATACAGCGCTTGTTGGTATGCAGGCAAACTGTAAGTCATGATCGTTTGATAGCCAGACGCCGCCTCACCTCTCGCTCCAGTTAAACCAAATTCTCGATACAGCCGCTCACCATGAGTTTCCGTTTTAGAGTCGGTATTTTTCAGTTCTTGAAATACCATTAACGCACAGCTGCGCTTGATAACTTGGCTAATGTGCAAAGAATCGACCGCAATGCCTTTGCCTTTTAACCAGCCGATCGCGCCACATACCAGTCCAAGTCCAAAGATCATCCCTTTGTGCGTATTCACACCACCAGTCGCGGCAAACATTGCGCGTTCAGCTTGAATTCCAACCGGACGCAACACATCCAGTAATGTCTCTGCCGAGTGCGTTGAATGCGCAAGACCAGCGTTAAGAAAGCCATTGAGAAAAGGACGAATTGCACTCGCGCTGGCTTCAAACAGCGGCACATTCATATCTGAGTGAGCACCGTTGCTAATAAGGTCAACAAGCCCCGGTTTTGGGGACAAGTGCACTTCCACCAGCATCGCGTGATACGCTAACTCAGAAACCAAAGAGAACAGATTCACCTTTACAGCAGAGCGATGCGCAACGCTTGGAACACGCTCGATATTTTGGTCGAGCAACAGTTTAAGAGCAACATTCGTCATAACACACCATCGACTCTATGTGAGAAACCAAGGTTTGAAGATCATGTTTACGCGAGCGCGCGCAAATCACGGCATCTTGTTCGCAAATAAGGCATTTTCTTCGAGTCATCCCTTGCCCTTTTCTTGAGATGATCTTTCCATCGACATCGATCACATCTAAATCCATTAACCGACCGAGACGATGGTTATTCTCTATCTCAATCATGTCTCGTTTGAGCGCCATGGCATTCGGTGCTTGGACCGCAAAAATTGCCTCTGGACCTGTGACTTGTCGCAGCAATTGACGTCCTGCCATTGACCAGCCTTTTTCGAGACAAGTGGCTTGAATCGCTTGCACACCCTGTTCAAAGATTCGCTCCGTGCACTCCGTCATTTTCTGCGGACCTGGCATATTGACGGTAAACGACAGCAAAGGAAGGGAGTAGCGTTTTAACCACTCACCTTGTCGTTTCACACGAGCTTCTTTGTTGCTCAAGACATCATCGAGACCAACTTTCAGCCCATAGCGAATGCTCATTCAGATTTAACCTTTCTGATGACATCAATCACAGAACCATCGCGATAACGTACATAACCCACCACTTGATCGTCATATTCAATTGGTTCCGCTTTGCCCGTTAATGATTGCGCTCTCGCAACCAAGGCTTCCATATCAAGCACAGGCAGTCCTGCGTTCAACAAACGCTCTTTTACTTCTGGGCGTCGAGGATTTACGGCAATACCATGGTCAGTCACCAACACATCTATCGATTGACCCGGCGTTACCACGTTTAGCACTTGCTCTACGACAGTTGGAATACGACCACGCACGAGCGGAGCCACAATCACGGCAAGGTTTGCACCTGCCGCTGCATCGCAGTGACCACCAGACGCGCCACGAATCACACCATCAGAACCGGTGATAACGTTGACATTGAAGTTCACATCAATTTCAAGCGCGCTGAGAATGACCACGTCTAGACGATCAACCACTGCGCCTTTGGAAGATGGGTTAGCGTATTCATTCGCTGAGATTTCAATATGGTTTGGGTTTCGAGCAAGTGAGTCCGCTGCACCAGAGTCAAAACACTGCACGTCGATTAGATTTCGGATCAGCCCTTTCTCGTGCATAGAGACCATGGTTGAGGTAATGCCACCCAGCCCAAACTCAGCAGTAATGCCTCGTTTTTCCATGCTATTTTCTAGAAAACGTGTGACGGCAAGCGACGCACCACCAGACCCAGTTTGTAAGCTAAAGTCTTGCTTAAAGTAACCAGAATTAATAATCACATCGGCAGCACGCTTTGCAATAAGCAGTTCACGTGGGTTACTGGTAAGACGCGTTTCACCGCCACCAATTTTGCTCGCATCACCGACTTCTTCGACTTCGACTACGGCATCCACCAAATCTTGTGTGATTGATGCAGGGTGATTTGGATAACCGACGATAGATTCAGTAAGCATGACGACTTTACGCGCGTGTTGAGCATCGATTTTGGCGTAACCCAAAGAGCCGCAGCGAGATTTGCCGTTCATGCCATTTGCATTGCCAAACTCATCGCAACAAGGCACACCGATGAACGCCACATCGATGTTTAGCTCGCCTGATTTAATCAAGTGCACGCGTCCTCCATGGGAGTGAATATGTACAGGCTCTTTAAGCAAACCATGAGAAATGGCTTCACCAAGCTCACCGCGAATACCTGATGTGTAAATCTTACTCACTACGCCGTTTTTTATGTGCTCAACAACCGGCGAATGAATACCCGTTAAAGAGCTTGAAGCCAGTGTCAGATCTTTATATCCCATCTGGGCGATAGTATCTAACACCAAGTTAACCACCTTATCACCACCTCGGAACGCGTGGTGGAAAGAGATCGTCATACCGTCTTTAAGCCCAGAGTCTAAAATGGCAGAACGCAGATCTGACTTTAGCTTTCTCGACTTTTTAGAGTTTGAGTCGTTGAGATGAGGCGTTAACGCATTTGCCTCTGAAAACAGTGACAACGTCTCTGGCAGCAATGCTGGTTTGATGGATTCCATTTGTTTCATGTTCGTGCCCTACTCTTTAATTCCAGATTGCGCTTTTTGTAACGTCCAACGAGCTCTCTCGATAATTGGTCCATCGACCATTTTTCCGTTAAGTGAAACCACACCAAGCCCTTGCTCTTGCGCTTCTTCTGCTGCCTCGATAACTTGAATCGCGTAATCCACCTCTTTTTGAGTCGGTGCAAATACGTTGTGAAGTAGCTCGATTTGCCTTGGGTTAATCAGCGATTTTCCGTCGAAACCTAACGACTTAATGTGTTCCGCTTCATTGAGGAATCCTCGCTCGTTATTAGCGTCGGAATAAACGGTATCGAACGCCATAATGCCCGCAGCACGTGCAGCTTGCAGAATAGAACAACGGGCGAACAGCAACTCTGTCCCTTCTGGGCTACGTTGCGTTTTTAAGTCCCTGACATAATCTTCAGCACCCAGTGCAATACCAATTAAACGCGAAGACGATTGAGCAATTTCGATGGCGTTATTCACACCTTGCGCACTTTCGATTGCCGCCATCATTTTGGTGCTGCCAACTTCTCTACCACATACACGTTCGATGTCTTCAATGCAGCGCTCCATTTCTTGCACGTCTTCGGCACTGTCTGTTTTTGGTAGACGAACCACATTGACGCCCGCACGCACAACGGCATGCAGATCTTTCAAACCAAACTCAGACTCTAGTGGGTTCACACGGACTACTGTTTCAATCTCTTGATACAGAGGATGTTGCAGCGCGTTAAACACCAACATGCGGGCGGTGTCTTTTTCTCTCAGCGCCACAGAGTCTTCCAAATCAAACATGATCGCATCAGGTTGATAAATGAAGGTATTACTTAACATGGCGGCGTTTGCCCCTGGAACAAACAACATGCTACGGCGTAACTTACTCATGATAATTTGCTCCATTGAATGTCATTGCTGTCTGCCGCGCGCATGACTGCAGCCTGAACGCGAGCTTTAATCACACAATCTAGTGCGCCTTTGTCTTCCACTTCTAACGTTGCGGAAGTCACGCCCATCGAATTGAGCACATCATGAATCAACGCTTCAATGGCTTTGCCAAACTGCTTTTTCACTGTGCTATCAAGAGAAATGTCGATGTCACCTTCTGGATTGGGTGAGATACGAACTTGCAAGTCACTGGATTCCAGCGTCCCTGCAAAAGCGGGTTTTATTATTTTCATTGAAAGACCTTTAACACCTTGGTTAAAAATTAATTGGGCTGTTAAGCAGCCACTGTTTCTTGGGTAAGACACGGTAAAGCGTCCGTGTGCCTTTGTAGGTAGTCGATAGAGGTTGAGGGTAAAAAGTGAACCAGTTGATCCAATTGCCCTTTCTGCAAGAGTTTTCGCACCGTTGACGCTGAAATCGTGGTGCCTGACGCACACTTACGCTCTATTTCAATAACGCTGATTGGTGCGCCGTGGAGATCCTTGGTGGTTAATCTGTGTTTCATTTGTTGGTTGTAATAATGAGTCACAACACAGTCTGGCTCCGTCCCAACAAATCGGTGTGTAATGCCTAATGCTGGCGCAATATGCTGACGATATAAATTTAGATCAATAGCGGTATGACAATAATCAATCAATCGCTTCTCTTTAATAAAGTAAGTAGGAAACGTTGCTTTAGATATTATATATTTTGAACCATGATGAATCGTAAGATTAGGAATATGTTTAGTGCCACTTTCAATCATGTTCAAACGATCGTGATAAGAAAAACCTTTACCTTCTTCGCTGACGACAAATAAATGTAGCCAATCACATTGTGACGCCGCCGTTTCAATTAAGTATTGATGCCCTAAAGTAAACGGGTTTGCATTCATCACAATGCTGCCTATTTTATCACCGTCTTTCTTTTTCTTTCTTAATGAACGTACAAAGTTTCTTAAATTGGTCTGACTATTTTCCATCAAGACTAATTTATCGTCTGCAAAAGAAATGGGGAAAAAGCCAGATTCACGAAACCTTTGCATATTCTGAGGCTTGGTAAACAAGAACAGATCAAAGCGCCCCATTTCATAAGCCATCGTGGTCAACTCAGTCATTAATCGCAGAGAAAATCCAGTACCTTGCAAGGCAGGATCAATCGCAATAGATTTTAGTGTTGCGCCAGCAAGACCGCCGCAAGCAATGATTTGACCTTGAGACTTCGCCACCACAAATCGCTCTACATCAGCGTCAACATCCAAATCATAACAAGTTAGAAACTCGGTAATAGTACCAAACTTCTCGTATTGATTTCGGTTCACTCGACTAAATGCGTAGGTGTCAAACATGATCATCATCCTCTTTCGTGTTGCCGCCATCATGCGTCACTTGAATTTGAAAAATGATGATCCGTATCGACTATTTTCTTCTACTAAACGTCATTTATGAATTTAATGAATTTAATTACTTAACTATCTGTAAATTAAGTGATTGGATAATTAAAAACTTTAAATTCATAAGTGTGTATATATTCCACAAAGTAAAATGATCACACTCACAGTTAGGTTTTTCATTCAAATTTAAATTACGCCATGTTAAATCAACACGGAATAATAATGATGAACGAAAAGACCCTTTCAATAACTGAAACAAGAAGCCCGGGATTAGACTTATTATCTCAAGTCCGAATCTTTGGCTTACCATTACCGCTATATGCATTTATGTTCGCGGTCATGTTAATTGCACATATGACAGACACCATCCCTGATAATATTGTCGGCGGTTTTGGTTTTATGTTTGTTGTTGGTGCGCTATTTGGCGAACTGGGTAAACGCCTGCCTATTTTTAACAAATACATTGGCGGTGCGCCTGTTATGATCTTCCTTGTCGCAGCTTGGTTTGTTCATGCAGGTTTATTAACCCAAAACGAGATTGACACTGTCACTGCAGTCATGAAGAAGACCGATTTCCTCGACTTGTTCATTGCCGTTCTGATTACTGGCTCGATTTTGGCGGTTAACCGTAAGCTACTGCTTAAATCATTAGTTGGTTACATTCCGACCATTCTTGCAGCCGTTGCAGGTGCTTCAATTCTCGGCATTCTTGGCGGAATGATGTTTGGCATTTCTATCGACAAAATCATGATGCTTTACGTACTGCCTATCATGGGTGGTGGTAACGGTGCAGGTGCGATTCCACTTTCTGAAATCTATGAGTCAGTCACGGGTGGCTCGAAAGAACAGTACTACTCGGTTGCAATTGCAATTTTAACCATCGCTAACATCGTAGCGATTGTCGCAGCAGCCGTTCTAAACAGCATCGGTGAAAAAGTACCGTCTTTGACTGGTAATGGCGAGCTATTGCGTAAGTCTAATTTCGATGTTGAAGAGAGCGAAGCTCCAAAAATCACTCCCCGTGAAATCGCGATTGGCTTGATGATGGCGGCATGTATTTACACCTTCTCATCCGCCCTTTCTAAAGAAATACTGCCAGGTTTTGGTGACGTAAAAATCCACACTTTCGCTTACATGGTCATCATCGTTGCGATTGTTAACGCCTGTGGTATCTGCTCTGAAGAAGTGAAAGAAGGCGCAAAACGTTTGTCTTCATTCTTCTCAAAACAATTGCTTTGGGTGCTCATGGTGGGCGTTGGTATCGCTTATACCGACCTTGGCGAAATCATGAATGCACTAACCTTCACGAACTTAATAATCGCAACACTGATCGTTGCTGGCGCAATCATTGGTGCCTCTGTCGGTGGTTGGTTAATGGGCTTTTACCCAATCGAGTCTTCAATCACTGCTGGTCTATGTATGGCAAACCGTGGTGGCTCTGGTGACCTTGAAGTTCTTGCTGCGTCAAACCGCATGAGCTTGCTGTCTTACGCGCAAATCTCATCTCGTCTTGGTGGCGGTATTGTACTAGTCATCGCAAGTGTCGTGTTTGGCATGTTGGGCGGTTAATCCCCTTCTTATTTTGTCAAAGAGCAAAGTCTTCCTTTGCTCTTTGTTTTGTCCAATGGGAGATATTAATGGAAGTTAATTTATTTGCCGAAGGCTTAAACCTCATGACACTGGGTATGGGTTTTGTCTTCACTTTTCTTGTTTTCTTGGTCTTTGCTGTCAAAGCCATGTCTCGCTTTTTGGGGCGCTTTCATGTCGAACCAACTCCCCCTCCGCAAAAGAAAGTGTGTGCTGCCAAACCATCAAACGATGATAACCAACTCGTCGCTGTGATTGCTGCCGCTATTCATCATCAAAAAATCAAACAAAGCTCGCTATAAGAGGAATTCGAATGTCTGAGTCTACTAAACGCATTGGTATCACTGACGTTGTATTACGTGATGCCCACCAGTCGTTATTTGCCACCCGTTTACGCATCGACGATATGCTGCCAATCGCCCAACAGTTGGATGACATCGGCTATTGGTCACTTGAGTGTTGGGGTGGCGCTACGTTTGATAGTTGCATTCGTTTTCTAGGGGAAGATCCTTGGGAAAGACTGCGAGAGCTCAAAAAAGCGATGCCAAAAACGCCGTTGCAAATGTTGCTTCGAGGTCAAAATCTATTAGGTTATCGCCATTACGCTGACGACGTCGTTGATAAGTTCATTGAGCGCTCCGTGGTAAACGGCATGGATGTATTCCGTGTATTTGATGCGATGAACGATCCACGAAACATGCAACAAGCGATTGCTGCGGTGAAAAAACAAGGCGCACACGCTCAAGGTACACTCTGTTACACCACTAGCCCTGTTCATAACCTACAAACCTGGGTCGACATCGCACAACAATTGGGTGAACTTGGCGTTGATTCGATCGCAATCAAAGACATGGCGGGCATCCTGACGCCAACCTTAGCCAGTGAGCTGGTTTCAACATTAAAACAGCAAGTGGATGTCGACCTTCACCTGCATTGCCACTCGACCGCTGGCATGGCTGATATGACGTTAATGAAAGCCATTGAAGCTGGTGTTGATCGTGTGGACACAGCAATTTCTTCCATGAGCGGTACTTACGGTCACCCAGCAACAGAATCTCTGGTTGCATCACTTCAAAACACTGAATACGACACAGGTTTGGACATTTCAGCGCTGGAAGCTGTCGCTGCATACTTTAGAGAAGTACGTAAAAAATACGCCGCTTTTGAAGGTCAGTTAAAAGGCTCAGACTCTCGCATAATCGTGGCGCAAGTCCCTGGTGGAATGTTGACCAACATGGAAAGTCAGTTGAAACAGCAAAACGCCGCAGACAAGCTTGATGCGGTGTTAGAAGAGATCCCGAAAGTCAGAAAAGAGCTGGGGTATCTGCCGCTTGTCACGCCAACGTCGCAAATTGTCGGCACACAGTCTGTCATCAATGTCCTTATGGGTGAGCGCTACAAAACCATTACCAAAGAAACCGCTGGTGTCTTGAGAGGCGAGTACGGCAAAACGCCTGCCCCTGTCGACACGGAACTGCAACAGCGTGTGTTGGAAGGTTCAGAACCAATTACTTGCCGCCCTGCCGATAAGTTGGAGCCAGAACTGGAGCACCTGACCACAGAAGTGACCACTCAAGCAAAAGCGCAAAACATTCCGCTCTCCGGCAGCGCTATTGACGATGTACTTACTATCGCGCTTTTCCCACAAGTGGGTTGGAAGTTCCTAGAAAACCGCAACAACCCAGACGCTTTTGAACCCGCACCTTGCAATGAAGCAGCAAGAGCAACAGCCCAAGCAAAAAATAAGACCAAACCAGAGAAACAAACCATGAACGCTACCTCAGAAAGCGGTGTTTACACCATTACCGTCAACAACCAAAGCTATGTCGTTCAGGTTGACGCAGGTGGCGATATTCAAGCCGTGTCAGCCCCCCAACCTGCACCATCAAAGCCAGTGACAACCGCTCAAGATACCGAGCCGATGAACGCCCCACTTGCGGGTAACATTTGGAAGATCCACACCAAGCCTGGTGATGAAGTTGAAGAAGGCGATGTGCTGCTGATTCTTGAAGCGATGAAGATGGAAACAGAAGTTCGCGCACCACGTTCCGGAAAAATCGCCAGCATTGATGTGTCTGAAGGCGACGCGGTCGATGTAGGCGAACCTTTACTTCAACTGGCGTAACGAGGCATTAGTCACATGGAAAATGTCTTAGCGTTAGTGAATGACTTTGGTTTGTTCCACCTCGAATGGGGACAAGCCATCATGCTTATTGTTGGCTTGATTTTGCTTTATCTCGCCATTGTTAAACAGTTCGAGCCTTTGTTGTTGGTGCCAATCGGTTTTGGTGGGATTCTTGCTAACCTACCTGATGCAGGCTTAGCCTTGTCTGCGGTAGAAAACGCGCTCCATGCTGCCAAACCAGAGGTAATGTCAGCATTTGGCTCTGTGTTGAACATTGCGACGGACTCCGCTGCCGAAGTAAAAACGGCACTTGCAACGGCGACACCAACTCAACTTGTCAATATCCACTTACTCGCAGAAGAGTATCAATACTCAGATGGCATGCTGTACCTATTTTACAGCATTGCAATTGCATCTGGCGCTGGTCCTTTGGTGATATTCATGGGCGTAGGCGCAATGACGGACTTTGGTCCATTGTTAGCCAACCCTAAAACCTTGCTTCTTGGTGCGGCAGCTCAGTTTGGTATCTTCGCAACTGTGCTCGGCGCTTTGGGTTTGAGCTCTATGGGCTTGATGGATTTCAGTGTCGCACAAGCCGCTGCTGTGGGCATCATTGGTGGCGCAGATGGTCCAACAGCAATTTACGTATCTAGTCTGCTCGCACCAGAATTACTGGGTGCTATCGCTGTAGCAGCTTACTCTTATATGGCACTTGTACCTTTGATTCAGCCGCCAATCATGCGCGCGCTAACCACAGAATCAGAACGCCAAATCACGATGCAGCAATTGCGTAAAGTGAGCAAGTTAGAAAAGATATGCTTCCCTTTGCTCCTGTTGATTCTGATTGCCATGTTGCTTCCTTCGGCGACACCGCTACTAGGTATGTTCTGCTTTGGTAACTTAATGCGTGAATGTGGCGTAGTTGAACGTTTATCGGATACTGCTCAAAACGCGTTGATCAACGTCGTCACCATCTTTTTGGGTCTTTCTGTGGGTTCCAAATTGGTTGCCGATAAGTTCTTACAGCCGCAAACCATCGGTATTCTCGCACTTGGCATCGTCGCGTTTTGTATTGGTACAATGGCAGGCGTATTGATGGCAAAACTAATGAACCGTTTCGCGAGTGAAAAAGTGAATCCACTGATTGGCTCTGCGGGTGTCTCTGCGGTTCCGATGGCAGCAAGGGTGTCAAACAAAGTGGGTCTAGAAGCAAATGCACAGAATTTCCTACTAATGCACGCGATGGGACCAAACGTAGCCGGCGTTATTGGCTCGGCGGTTGCAGCAGGCGTGATGATCAAATATGTGATCGGTTAGACAGTTACACAAGGAACGAGGCTCGATTGACTATCTTCAATAGATCTCGATCAGGTCTCTTCCTTGTTTCATTTGATAATTTACCCTTCAATCAATAAGAAGCTTACCATTCATGCCAGACCGAACATTTCACGACTACCTCTGCCGTAACCTCTCTTTTAGACAGCGTGTATGGGCGCTGCTTTTTGTGGTTGTTTCGTTTCAATTACTCCTTATCGGTGGCTATTTCCACCACATCCTTTCTGATACGTTAAACCACCAGGTCAGTGCGCGCGCAGTCATACAAGCTCGTGAAATTGCCAGCGACCCTCAACTGATCGAAGCTGTCTCTTTACGAGATACAGCGCGGGTGCAAAAACAAATTAAGCGCCTACAAGGGATTTCCGATGCCAACTTCATCGTCGTCGGCGATAGTAAAGGCATTCGCTTAGCGCATCCAGACATCAAAAAAGTTGGCTACCCGATGCAAGGTGGAGACAACATACGAGCCCTTCAACAAGGATTGCACTACTACTCAATACGAGAAGGCAGCTTAGGTTTTGCGATACGTGGGAAATCCCCCATTATTTCCTCAACTGGCGAGATCATTGGTGTTGTTTCAGTAGGCTATTTACTGGATACCGTTAGTAATTTACTGCTCCTCTACTCCACGCCGTTTTTCTTTGCCTTATTGATCATTCTAGTTTGCTCATCTTTAGGCGCTTGGTTCTTCTCCCGTCATATCAAAAGTCAGATGTATGGTATGGAACCGGAAGAGATCGCCCTCTCCCTCCGCGTGCAAAACTCGGTATTTGAAGCGGTTTACGAAGGCATTATTGCGGTCGACAAACAAGGTCGTATTTTGTCGGCAAACCAGAGGGGACTTAAGATTCTAGGAATTGCGCGTAATCTATCCCACCTCCAAGGTCGAATGGTCAACGAATACGTCACCCCTGCTGACTTTTTCTTGGGAGCAAAGATGGCAGAAGACGCGGAGGAGTCACAGAGACAGCATCAAGTGATTACCTGTAATGGCGAAACCTTGGTCGCGACTCGTGTAAAGATTTGGGAAGACAATCAACACTCTGGCTGGGTCATCAGCTTCAGACCGCGCAATGATTTAAGCACGCTTACATCACAACTTAACCAAGTTCAGCAGCAAACCGACAATTTACGAGTATTGAGCCACGAATACGCAAATAAGCTTTCTACAGTCAGTGGGCTGATTCAAATCGGCGCGTACGAAGAGGCGCTCAGTGCCATAAGGCAAGAAACAGAAACACATCAAAAGCTGATTGATTTCATTTCTCGTACGTTCAACTCCAAAGTGATTGCGGGTCTGTTATTAGGCAAATACAGCCGAGCAAAAGAACTTGGTCTCGCTCTCCATTTTGATCCGTACTGCCACCTGAGCGGTACACCAACCAAACTTACTGATGATGAGTTAGCCGCCATCATAGGTAACCTACTCGACAATGCTTATGAAGCAACGTTGAAAAACCCTGACAGCAACAAATGCATCTCGATACTAATTTCAGACGCCAACGAAACGGAATTGGTGGTCGAGGTTGCTGACAATGGCACTGGAATACCCGATGAAATCGCAGAATCCCTATTTGATAAAGGGATCACCAGCAAATCGCAACCGGGACACGGTATTGGCTTGTATTTAGTCCACCAGCTTGTCAATAACGCTGGCGGTGCAATCCTCGTCGACGATGCCGAACCAACCGGAACAATCTTTTCTTTATTTATTCCTAACGAGAGTTTGAAAGATGGAAATTTATGACGTTTTGATAGTAGAAGATGAATCCAATATCGCGGACTTTCATTCTTACTATCTTCAGCAAACACAACGTTTCAGACCTATCGGAATTGCAAAAAGTATCGCTGAAGCCAGAAAGATGATTCAGTTACTGAAGCCAAAACTGGTCTTATTGGATAACTACTTGCCTGACGGCAAAGGCATCGATTTATTGAAAGACATAACCGCTGCCAAGCAGTCACCAGATGTTATTTTTATCACCGCCGCCAATGACATGGAAACAGTAAGAGAAGGCGTAAGGTGTGGCGTGTTCGACTATCTGCTAAAACCGATCTCTTATGATCGCTTAACCGATTCTTTAGAGCGCTATCTGAAGTACACCAGTTCGTTAAAAGCAAATGACAATATCAATCAACGCCACGTCGACGAGCTGTTTAACTTTCAATCCAAATCATCACACATGCAAGCCTTACCCAAGGGGATCGATGAGCTCACGCTCGATAAAGTCACGAATGCCTTTGATGATGGCGAAATTATTTACACGGCAGAGTCTCTAGGCAATGAAGTCGGCATCAGCAAAACAACAGCAAGACGTTATCTTGAGTTTTTAGCCGCAAAAGGGTTTCTACTTGCTGTGATTCAACATGGTAAAGTTGGTCGCCCTGAAAGGGTTTATCAAAAGAAAATGTAACCTCCCCCTTGCTTAGGAAGAACGCTTTGAAACCCTACGATTCAAAGCGTTCCCTAAACGTCGTTGAAGCAACAACGTAAATCACAAGGTCAGATCCGCGGAGATAATTTCTGTGCCGTCGGAGACTTCCAATCGTTCAAGATTATCACTGTGCGCCTTGCATAATGGCACCACGAAAACCTTACGCTCTTCCCCGTCTTTTCTAACCAGAACACCATAATCATGCTCTGCGGTACAGTTGGCTTCGCAGCAAAGGCGATGCTTAACGGTGCTGAAGTGACGCCAATACGCTAGCCACTCTAGTTTTGCTTTTTCCGTAATTAGCTCATCAGATATCTTACTTACTATCATACTCATACCATTTGTTTAGTAGACAGAAGCATTACACCGGATCATTGAGTTTGAGTTTCTAAGCGCGTTCAAAGAAAAGCGCAGATTTAATGCATGATTTAACTTCTATGGTTTTTATTCTCTTTACGCTCCCAAAGGGCACTCTTTGCAAATATAAGGGCCTTGGCTTGTATACTTTGTTGCCGCTTCTTGATTTAGAATGACTAGATCTTTAAATCGCCGCCGCGTCTACAAACCAAGTCATTCTCGCTGAACCTAGCATATCGAGGTTACTTGGGTATAGAACACTCATTAAAAACAAAGCATATTCAAATGTTGATTTCAAAAAAGACCACTAAAAACAATAATATCAACAATGAGTTTGTCGATATGCAAAAACTAAGATTCAAATAATAACAAGTGAAATTTAGTTCAATAAAAATAAATAAAGCAAAATCCAATCAGTGTTATATCTATGGTAAATAAAACATAGAGAATGGCTTATTGACACAAATGTAACAATATGTTTCCATAAAAACATCAAGTTCAACTTTTCATCAAAAGGTGCCTGATAGCCATGGAAAAACTAAGTAAAGAAGAGCTTAATGCGATTGCAACAAGAATGCTGCAAGACCTTATTATGTGTCGGATGCTTGATTTCCCCGAGCAAGGAAAAACAGCAAAAGAAATATCATTACTTACGAGGATCGATATATTCTCTGCATTTAGCATGCTCAACAAGCTAATCGATTGTGGTTTGATAGAAGAAAATAAATATCGGGATGACATTTATTATCGAGCGATCAATATTCCCGAATATTTTCACGTAAGTGTGCATCCCAATATTATTCTTGATTATGCAACAAGAAAAACAGAGCACATAAAGTTCTCTGGTACTTCAAAGCGATTATACAAAAAGCACTATATTTCTAACTGATACGAAAGCTAGTCGTTATCCTAGCCGCAACAGAAATGAAGGCTTACCGTGGCAAGCCTTCATCTTGATGATGTTTAGACGAATATTGATTTAAGAGACGTGGTATCGAAAGGATTAACGGCTAGGAACTAGAGCTAGAGCTAGAGCTAGAGCTAGGAGCCATTTTGTTAATGTAAACGTCCGGCATCAAACAAGACGTGATGTCTGAGTTTTCGTACTCCACACTGTTCATTAGCTTTCCGCCTTGTAGATCAACGTTTTTCACTCCCATTTGTTTAAGGTCGTTAAGTGAGTAGTACCAACCTTCTGTGAGCTTGTTTTTTTGGCAACTTCTGTCTCTTATCTGACCATAAACCGTGATATATGGGTCGACATTGATGTAATTAAAGTACGCCTTTTCTTTGACCCTCAGATGGTTGAGGTAACCTTCATATTGATTCCAATAACCGTTTGGAATGGTTTGCTTCCACAGTTCATCAGATTGTAACGCACCACCGTGCCACCCTATCAAGGCATCCTTTTTAATGGTAATACTATTGGCAGCCGTTAAGACATAGTTTGCGCATGCTGAAAAACATAGACGGCTGACTTCCACATCAAGGTTATTTTCTTTTACAAAGTACCCAAACTCGATACCGGTATCAATCTCGCCTCCAGGACTGGTAATTCTGAGCTTTTTAATCTTCTTATCGCTAGATTTTACTAACCGAATTGCTTTTAAAACATCACCGCCAGAAATGACACCATCATAAACCAAAGTATCACCAACAATGATGACTTTACTCGCGGTTGGAACCACCAATTGTTGTGATGCACAGCCTGACAATATTACTGACAAACCAACAAGAATATACTGACGCTTCATAAACTGTTCTCGTTTTATATTACGATTAAGCCGCAGAAAAACAGCAAAAAGAGACACTTTACATCTTTTTTGCTTAGTCTTTTCATGAGGAAATAAAGACACGAGAAGACAATTCGTTATATCTTCTCCAATTGATTCATAAAAGCACAGTTTGATCTCACAAGATAATAGATATCAGATAGTTATGCGATCAGGTTCAAACATTAATTGCAGGGAAATATATTTACCCCATTGACACATAAGACATAAATATAGTTAAGCACAGAATCTAATTGAATATATGAATGACATATACTCAAGTGACTTCAAGATGCAGGGTTCAGAGCATTGTCATTGATTCCCTGTTTACCGAAATTAAGTAATAAAAGTCAGTTTTTATCAATAGTCGACAACGTGTTGAATTGAAGGATACTTATTAACATCGGCTTCACGTTCTGCCTCTCCTCTCTTCCACCTTAATTACTCGCTGTCTTGCAGCTGTCACTCGCTTTGTCTGTGTATTGTTCATCTCAGCCAAAGAATGATTTCACTTATTCCCTAATTATCAGAGAGTTAATAAGGCGTATTTTATTGTTCAGACACTCACTACAAATTCATAAACCTGATGAGGACAGGATGACTGCTCTTACTGGTCACGAGATGGAGAAACTATCAATGAACAATAAAAACAACACGTGGGTCGGGTTACAAATAACGTCTTTAGCGTCACTGGCAGCGATCGTGTTTAAACTCAATACCTACAATGATGTGTGGCTAACCACATCCCTTCTATGCTTTGGCGTATTGACACCTATCCTTGTTTTCGCTCTGAGAAATCGCAACAGACTGTCATTTTTGATGACCATTGCTCCAACCATAATCATCATTCGTATCGGTGATCAAAATGACATTTCATTGGTTGGGTGGTTAACCGCCTTATCGTTGATCCCGTTGCTTGTTCAGTTCATCGGCATTGCGAAAGAGATATACAAAGAAAGCCCAAACGAATTTGCCCTTACCTGTATACGCCTATTTCTCGGATTGAACTTCTTAACCCACGGGACGGAAAAACTGTTTGCAGGAACCCAGATACACAATGGAATGCGAGGTTACTTTGGGCAGGTTGCTGGCTTTGATACGGTCGGTCCTTGGTTCACTGACTTAATGATCTACGTAGGTGGTATAACGGAAATTTCCGTGGCGCTATTGATTGGCTGGGGATTGTTTACACGCATCGGCGTTTTGTGGGCAATTGCGTATTTAATTGCAGCGGAGCTCTTCTCGGGTCACTTCTTCACAGGATATACGTGGGCACTGCCGGGCGGCGGATGGGAATTTCCTTTCTTCTGGGCAATGGCATTGTACCCATTCTTGTTCCTGCACAATCAAGGGGCGTTATCTCTAGATAGCATGCTTCGTCGAGTTCGCGCTTAAGCTGGTTTTCTCAGCTTAGCCACCCTTGCCGATTTCCCCCGTCCAAAAAAGAGAGTTTGAGTTTCGCAAATCTCACGAAACTCAAACTCTTATCTAGCAATAAGCTTATTTCGCTTTGATGTACAGATCTTTGGTGTAGATCTTATCCTCAGCGTTGCCTTTCGGATAACCACCGAGAAGTGGAGAAACCAAACGAGTCGTTACGTACTGATAGATAGGCGCTAATGGCATGTCTTTCGCCATCTGAGTTTCTGCCGCGTAGTAAAGCTTGGTTCGCTCTTCTTCTGAGGTCGAGTTCAACGCTTTTTCTATGATGTCATCGTACGCTTTGCTCTTATAGTGAACTCCGCCATTGACGTTAGAGCCGATCATCAAAGTCAGGAAGGTTGATGCTTCGTTGTAATCCCCACACCACGCGGCGCGCGTAACATCAAAGTTCCCTTCATCACGACTGGCTAAATAAGATTTCCACTCTTGGTTTTCTAAGTGAACTGTCACGCCCAGTGTTTTCTTCCACATTGATGAAATGGCAACGGCGAGTTTCTTGTGGTTTTCTGATGTGTTGTACAGCAGGTTAATATCTAGAGGATGTTGTTTGTCATAGCCCGCCTCTTTAAGCAGTGCTTTTGCTTTTTCATTACGCTGCTTTTGAGTGAGTTTGCCGTATTCAGGCAACTGAGGGGAAAATCCGGCCGTGATTTCTGGCGTCAGGAAGTACGCAGGCTTTTGTCCCTGCCCGAGGATGGCTTTGGTAATAATGTCTCGGTCAATCGCATAAGACAGCGCTTTACGTACTCGAACATCATCAAACGGTGCACGTTGAGTATTGAACTGATAGTAGTAGCTACATAGATTGCCTTTTATCGACAAGTCCTCAGGGTACTCTTTTTGAAGTCGACGGAAGTGTTCGTTTGGCACTTCGTTAGTCATTTGAATCTCACCTGACAAGAAGCGGTTCATTTCTGACACCTGATCTTCAATAGGCAGATAAGTCACTTTGTTAATGACGGTGTGTACATCATCCCAATACTTTGGATTTCGCTTAAGCACGAGACGCTCGTTGACCACCCATCGGTCTGGCACATATGCACCATTCCCCACAAAGTGTTCTGGCTTGGTCCACTTATCTCCCCACTTCTCTACCGTTGCTTTATGGACTGGCATCATGGTGGTATGAGCGAGCATCTTAACAAAGTATGGTACTTCAGCATCGAGCTCGACCTTAAGGGTATAGTCATCAAGCGCTTGGACACCTAACTGACTGATGTCTTTCTTGCCTTCTATGATGTCTTGCGCGTTTTTCATTTTGGTCGAAGAAAGATACCAAGCGTAAGGTGACGCAGTTTTTGGGTCTACGACTCGACGGAAGCTATAAACAAAATCTTGCGCCGTAACCGGGTCACCATTAGACCATTCTGCGTTGTGTCGTAAATGAAAAACGAAGGTGCGATTGTCCGTTGTTTCCCAAGACTCCGCGACGCCAGGGATGGTTTTACCATCGGCATCTTGCGTTACTAAGCCTTCCAGTAAATCGCGAATCACATTAGATTCTGGAACGCCCTCGGACTTTTGTGGATCAATGGTCGCGACTTCGGTGCCATTACCTCGAACAAACTCCTGCTTTTTAGCCAGCTTTACTCCGTCTGGCACGTTCGCGGCGAACGCAGGTTGAGTAACGGCATAGCCGATGATACTGGTACTGATAAGAAGTGTAATTTTAGTATTGTTATTAATGAACATTGTTGTGCCTGCTTGTTTGCTGTGAAACTTTTTATTAACAACCACTATTCACTACAATATCTCTCTTCAAAAGATAATAATTATTCACAAAATCAGACGCTTTACATCACTTCATCACCACAACTTATCTCTTGCTAATTAGATTCAATAAAATAGTCACGTTGGAGCTTTGAGCTTTGAGCTTTGAGCTTTGAGCTTTGAGCTTTGAGCTTTGCACTCACGGATTATCAAAAATTATTAGAAAATAAATCAAATAAAGAACTGTTTTTAATGGACTATTCCGAGGCTAGGATTTCAATACGCACTGAATGAGACGCTCAACATCTCATTCGAGTCGCCAAAATCCATACATCAAACTGTTCATTTCAAAATGGAAATAAAATGAAAAAGCATCTTTTAACTACCAGCCTCTTCACTGCTGCTGCCGCAATTTCAGCGGTGGCACCCCATTTAACTTACGCTGCGGAAATCGGTTCTCTAGAAGCCGTGACACAATTTAACGATTACCGCGGCGCAGGTGTCACCGTAACACCCGAAGGTCGCTTGATCGTAAGCATGCACCCTTTGGACAATCCCAAATATCGAGTCGTCGAAGTGATGGCGAATGGTACTAAAAGACCCTTCCCAACCATGGACTGGTCAGACGGACCAGAGGTCGGCGATGTAGGCTTAAGTGCGGTTATTGGCGTTCACTCCGACAGCAAAGGTACGGTCTGGATGCTCGATATGGGCAGCGAAACCTCACCAGCACAATTGGTCTCGTGGGACACGTCTAAAAATAAGTTGAGCAACCAAATTACAATTAACTCATCTGCACTAAGAGACAACTCGTTCCTGCAAGATTTTGCCATCGATGAAAAGCACGCGAAGATCTACATCGCTGACATGACCTTTGGCAACTTCATTGGGGCAACGAAACCCGCTATTGTCGTGGTAGATTTAAAAACGGGTCAGTCGACACGTGTATTAGAAAATGCGCCCCAGCTTATGCCAGAAGACAGAGATATAGTCATCGAAGCTTCTCTATTGGCATCGAAAACAGAACAAGGTGCCACGAACCACTTACGTTTTGGGTTAAACCCAATCGCTATTGATGACAATAACGAATGGCTCTACTTTGGCGCATTTACTGGCACAAAAATCTATCGAGTTCCGACTTCAGCCCTAGAAAATGCAAATAACACAGATAGTAAGCTGCAGAATAAAATCGAAGTATATGGACCAAAAAGACCCAGCGATGGCATTGCGTATGCGCCAGGGGGTGGCATTTTAGCGACCGATCTCGAACATAGTGGTGTTGGTTTGGTAACCAAAGGGAAATATCAGACACTTATTCAAGACAAAAAGCTATCTTGGCCGGACAGTATGGCAGTCAGCGGCGATTACATTTATGTCACCCAAGACCAGCTTCATCAGCACCCAGCATTCAGTCAAGGTCTCGGTAATGCAAAGGCGCCTTACACCCTGTATCGCTTCAAATATCAACCTTAACAGTCATCTATTACGTGTGAACAATGTTTCTCTTTACATACGGTCAGTAGCGACATAACGTCGAAGGAGATAAAAAGCGTTTCAATCCCAAAAATTCAAGGAGTTATCATCAATGAAGAAGATCAACATTAATGAGAAATTTGGGCTTTTTTCAGAGCAGTGGACACCCAAAATATTAGCTGAATCGAACGGTCAGCTAGTTAAAATCGCAAAAGGCTCTGGCGAATTAGTTTGGCATAAACATGACAACGAAGATGAACTATTTATCGTCTTTAAGGGTGAACTGACGCTGAAATTACCAGAGCAAGAAGTGGTACTAAAGCCGGGTGAAATGTTTGTTGTACCGAAAGGTGTCGAGCACTGCCCTGTCGCTGAGCCAGACACTCACTTCATGATGATTGAGCCATCCACAACGGCGCATACTGGTGAGCTGAAAAGCGATATTACCGTATCGGTTGAAGAACAAGAGTGGATATAGCGCGATAAAATTAACCACTAGTCATTATATCCCTGCACTTTGAGGTTACTTAGGGATTAGTATCAAAGCTGGTCTAGAGCTCAAAACTAAACCAGCTTTTACCAAAGGGGCAACGCTACGGCTCTCTATTCAGCGCTAGCTTGGAAAAGCACATCTAGTTCGGTTTGTGCTTTTAGCAAATTCTCTAAAGGCAAAAACAGAGGCTCCGGAAGCTTGTCTAAGTCAAACCATTTCCATTGCTTACACTTCTCCGGTTCAGCGACCTGAGGCTCTCCGACCTCACATGAAGCAGCAACAAACAAAGTGACATAGTGCTTACCCTCTTTCTCGAAAACATCATTCGTGAAGCTCAACTTCTTAAAAGACCCAACAACTAAGCCGGTTTCTTCGAGTGTTTCGCGTTTAGCACAATCTTCAATAGATTCACCCCATTCAAGGTGTCCTCCGGGTGTAGCCCAAGTATGAGCCCCGTGTGAGCCAATACGTTCACCAAGTAGCACTCGTCCTTCGCGCACAATCACTGCCGCGACACCTACTCTTACTGCTTTATCCAATCTAATCCCCTTTTTAATTACTGCATAACGCCGCAATACTTTGCTATGTATTTAATACCGATAGAAAAGCATCCTGCTACAACAAGTAATGTTGCCTAAGCGCCTGCCATAACGCTGTTTTGTATCAATGCAAAACCAAAAATCAACAGTCCAAATGCTTGGCAACCTGCCCTAATGCGTATGTAGATTTCTTCGTTATCTCGCTTATCGAAATGGTCGATGATTTCTACCAAACAGTAAATACAGCCAAGTATAAAGGCAGCAAAAGCGATGTATATGGCATCACCGTGTAGCGTTACCTCTGTACGCCTTCCTAAAAACACATATAACTCGCCGGAATAGATGCCATAAGCGCCATACACCACCAGAAAGACGCCGACTACTAAGTTGAGGACTAATTTATGTTTAGGGAACGAGTTAGGAACATGTTTTTCTCCCGCTTTTCTATTTTTCTGTATGAAAAAATCAGTAAACATAGTTATTCCTAAATTAAGTTGAAACGTAAGTGGTATCGCGACGTCAATCGTTGATTAAATTGCCACATTACACATTTCTAGGGAGGTCTGTGGAGAACGATGACAATCTAAGAGCGAAACCTTTCATTTCCCTCTCTCTTAAACGCCACCATGTACCTAAACACTCTAAACCTTGTTGCGTAGCGCATATTATTGAACACAAAAAAGAATATCTACTCGCAATTCATTCTTTTGGGCTATAGATTCAATTTCAACGTTTATGTTTATAAAATATTTAAATGAAAATGAAAATGAAAAACAATAACTTTAAGAAACTACGAACTGCATTACTTCTTACGCTTACCACTTCAATGATGGGTTGTTCTTCTTTGGATACTCACCTTGTGGGAGGGTATGGAGCGCCGTTTTCAGGAACAACACTGGCAGTCGCGTCCCAACCTTGCGCTTTTAGAAACGACTCGGTGGTCGACTATGTCTTTTACCCTTTGACTTTCATCGACATCCCGCTCTCTTTAGCAGCAGATGTCGTCTTTCTTCCGGTTGATTTAGCAATGGTGTTTACGCCAACGACGGACTATCGATTTGCATTAACACAAGGCTGTGGCACACATAGCATGATCTAAAGTTTGTTGTTAACTCGACAGCTAGCATTTTTATAAAAGCCCTACACATAAGGAACCAGACGCAGATAAACATGTCTATTAATGCGGTTCATTAATCAGGTAAATTTATGTGTGTTAAGTTAACAAAAATGGTTCTCCCTTTTCTATTGCTGCCGGGAGCGCCCGTTTACAGCGCAGAAACAACCAACGTTACACTTGTGGGTGACTCGATTCACTACACCGGTACATTAACCTCCGAAGCAAACGACGCTGTTGTGGAAATCTATGCTGATGCGGCAGTGAAACCAACCACTCTTGTGATCTCAAGTGACGGCGGTGATGTGGAGCTGGGAATGGCCTTAGGTGAATGGGTTTTTGCAAATAAAATAGATATTGAAGTCAACGACTATTGCCTTTCCTCTTGTGCAAACTATGTATTTACCGCAGGCAAAAACAAATATATATCAAACAAAGCAATTATCGGTTTTCACGGAGGCTTAAGCAGTCAGGAGTTTGATACCTCAGATATTGAGGCTTCATTTAAGGACTTACCCAAAAGACAAAGGGAAGAAGAAATTCAAAAAGTCTTACATGAAATGCAAACGTATATTGGCAAAACTAAGGAAAAAGAAGATTCGTTCTTCAAAAAAATCAAAGTAAAACAAGAAATAACAACCCTTGGTCAATCTCCCCGCTACGATAGTTTTTCCGATTCGGATTACTCCGGTTGGACCTATAACCCAAACGATTATTCGAAACTTGGAGTGAAAAATGTTTTTGTTAAACAGCCACCTTGGGAACTCGAACAACTCAAAAAATTTGGAAAAGTTTTTATAGTCGAAGTCGAATAAACTTCTCGCTAAAGCCCTGAAAAATAGCACCGGGAAAACCCGAGAATAAGAGATATCTAGGCTTGATAGTGCATTCAATCAAGCCTAGCTGCGAGATACGCTTCAAACCTCTATTGCCAGGTAGAAATAATCTGTCTCAGCTTACGTTCTTGTCTTAGTGCTTCAAACCAAAAACCACCACAAGTCAACGCGATTCCAAACAAAAACATACCGAGTGGTATGAGCAAAGGTAAGCTAAAAGTATCAACACTCAGAAGAATGTAAATACCGGCACCTCCGGTAACGGCAAGCCAGAACAGCATAAAACCCATCACAAACAAGTTTAACCGCATGGAGACGCTCACCCGAGTACCATCTTTATTCGCCTCTACCTTTCCCTTCATGACAGGTAAAAATGAATTTCTGTAACGAATGTTTCCCACAAGATCGAAGCCCGTTTCGTCTACCTTTCCACAAAATGCTGAAGAGGAACTAGGCTTGAAAAAAGCTCGTTCTGATGTGTTTTCTTGTATTCGCTTTAAAACTTCAGGTGCAGACAAGAACGTATCGATTTGAAACCTATTATAGGGAATTAACTTCATAATGATCTCTATATTGAACATATACCCAAGTGACTTCAAGATGCTGGATTCAGAGCGTTGTCATTGATTCGAGTGCAAGGAAAACAACGAAGCGGAATAGCACGCTCTTTCCAAGTTGTTTGACGTAGCAATCGGGTCAATGACACGCTCCCAGAGGGCCCTCTTTGCAAATAGTAAGGGCCTTTGTTTGTATACTTTGTTGCCGATTCTTGATTTAGACCCACTAAGCCTTCAAATCGCCGCCGCGTCTACAAACCAAGTCATTCTCGCTGACCCAAGCATCTCGAGGTTACTTGGGTATATCATTCAAAACTACTCAAAAATGCCACACGTTGCGAATCAACATTAAAAAACTGTATCCATTCAAACTTGAGAAATAACGGTTTACTACCCTTATGACATTGAAATAATTGATAATTTCCAGATTTATTATTGAATATTCCAATTACCGCAAAATAAGCTTGAGCGATTGTGGAGGTAAACCGTTCACCTCCGCTTGACCTTTACCTTGGGTGAAGCCCTAGCCTTTCTTTATCAGGTAATGAGAAAGGGGATTTCTTATGGGCATGTGTCATCACAACGGTTCAGACGTTTCTGAAACCAAGCCAATTTGGCGAATACTACTCATCCTAAGTTCAATCGTTCTATTGCTCGTTTTGTTGTTTGGATAAAAGGCGGGATGGCATGTGAAAGTTGCGTACGTCAGGACACTCGATGAATCACGTACCTGAACATCGAATAGCGGAGAGCTGTGCCTTAGAGGGAAATTAGCGCGATTTGACAAATTTCAGGTAAAGAAAAGCCCACCTAAAAAGGTGGGCGCTTCTTTAAATTTGGTGGGTCCGGGCGAACTCGAATCGCCGACCCCTACCATGTCAAGGTAGTACTCTAACCAACTGAGCTACGGACCCAAATTTTATGTTCGGCATACTTTGGTTTTAGCATGGCTTTAAGGAGTGGTGGGTCCGGGCGAACTCGAATCGCCGACCCCTACCATGTCAAGGTAGTACTCTAACCAACTGAGCTACGGACCCATTCCTTAAGAACGAGAAGGATATTAGCTATATCCCATTGGGGGTGCAAGCATAAATTCACTAACTTTGAATCGTTTGGCGAAAATCTAAACTCAACACCCGTTTTCAGATGATTTTATCGTCAAGGCTCGACCTGAACGGTGTTAAAAGTGTGATCTACTTAACTTTTGTTGTTTGACCTAATTGTCGTAAGGCACTTCACTGAGCATCCAAATTTGCAAAACTTGCGATACGTTTGGACAATCACCAAACAAAATTTGGTATTTAGGCTCAAATGGTTCACCAATAAACGTCGTACGTATCAACTTGCCCGTTTTGAGATCCACTTGAGTACTGACTCGCCCTTTGAAATTTTGAAAAATCGCAAACTGCTCACTGTGGTAAACCATCTGTTCACGATAAAACAAGAAGTGATCCTGAGGTGTATCTGTTAATTGGCATTCAAGTGGTTTGAGTGACTGCTGTGCATGGCTACTGAACGTGAGCAGTAGTGCTGAAAGAATCCATCCATATCGCATAACGCTTCCCTATTCTTCTTTCTTTATCAAAGTATAGGAGCTACCAGAATGGATGCTGCGAAGTGCTCTTCTTTGTTCAACGGTAAAACAAAAAAGGCTTCAACTAATCCAGTTGAAGCCTCTCTCTATTTCACTATCTAGGGAACAAAATGCTTATTCGTCTTCGGTATCAAACACCACATTGTAGTTTTCTGTGTAGGTACAGTTTGGTTGGCGACTACAAGTAAAGAAGCGTCGACCTTTAAACTCGCCTTGGCTCGCGGTTCTGATGATCATCGGACTGCCACACTTTTTGCAAAAGCGGATTTCTTTGTCCGGCTCAATCAGATCAATGTGTGCTGCCAATAAACGACGTAAACGCCCCACTTGGTAACTGTGTTTTACCGATGCACCAATCAAAGGAAGGTTCGCCGATTTACACACGTGCATCAACAGTTTTTGGCGCTCGACTTTGCCTTTATGTAACTGCTGACCATTATCAAGCTCAATAATTACACGAGGTTCAAGCGTTCTAGGATCGCAGATAACGTAATCAAAGTAGCTGCGTGAAATTCGGTTACTAGCAATGAAGAACTGCTTCTTATTTTTGACTTCTTTTGGTGCGATCAGCGTCGCCATGTTTACTTTGGCAAACACCACTGCGTGATCACCAACCGCCGCTCTCAAGGCATTAAAAAACGCCCCTTCCTGCCCTTTTAATAGTGGACCTTTCGAACGGTATGGGAAGTCTCGCGTGTCATCGTTTTTGATCACGTACTTTTGAATGATAAAGAAGAAAACAACAAGAAGAACAACAATGATAAAGATGTTGGTCATAGATAAAGTGCGCCCAAAACAACTAGTTGCTCAAAGCCTAAATGGAAATTCTAACCAGAGCAACAAAACCGATAAATTTTGCGGGGTGATGATAACAGTAGCGAACGTTTTGAACACGATTTTTACGTCAAGTTGAGAGAACAAAAACGGACTCCATTAAGAGCCCGTTTGTTATTCGTTAAAATATAGAGAAAGTACTAGCTGTTCGCGTCGGGTTGGTTTTCTGGCATGGCATCAATAAACGCTGGCAGTTGATTACATGCTTCTACAATCGAGCTAATTACCGGATAAGGAGTCATATCCACCCCAAAACGTAATGCATTGTACACTTGAGGCACTAAGCAAATATCAACAACAGAGGGAGAGTCAGTCACACTGTAGATACAGTTTCCATGTTGTTGTCGATGCTGATTTAGCTTCTCTTCTAATGCCATAAAGCCTTGGTTAACCCAATGATGAATCCACTCAACTTTCGTCTCTTGATCACACGACATCTGCCCTTCTAGGTACTGCAACACGCGCAAGTTATTGAGTGGGTGGATCTCCATCGCGATATCCTGAGCCATAGCCAAAGCTTGGTAACGAAGCGGCGATGGTTCTGGAACCACTCGAACTTGCGGATATTGCTCATCGAGATACTGAATGATGGCAAGAGATTGGTTGAGTTGGATATCACCATCCACCAGCACTGGCACAAGCTCAGAGGCGTTTAACTCATGGTACTCCGCGCTATGCTGCTCGCCGCCATTACGAACCAAGTGGACCGATTTAGACTCGTAACTCAAGGCTTTTAAGTTTAAACAAATGCGAACTCGATAAGCCGCAGAAGACCGCCAATAGCCATAGAGGGTGATGTTATCGCTCATACTTCCCTTACCTCTCACTCTCAGTGTTTTAGGTATTGGCTGACTTGCTGATCAATCGCACCAAAGATCGAGTTGCCATCTGCGTCAAACATCTCTAGCTTGATTGAGTCACCAAACGACATAAAGCTCGTTGACGGTTTGCCATCACGAATGGTTTCAATCATGCGCACTTCTGCAATGCACGAATAGCCTACGCCACCCTCCTCGATAGAGGTGCCATGCTCCGTGCCCTGCTTATTCGATACTGTGCCCGAGCCAATGATTGCGCCCGCAGAAAGTGGACGGGTTTTGCTGGCATGAACAATCAAATCAGCGAAATCAAACGTCATATCTATGCCTGCATTCGGGCAACCAAATGGTGCATTGTTGTAGGTTGAAACAAGCGGCAGATGCACTTTGTTCTCATACCATGCTTCACCCAGCTCATCTGGCGTTACTGCAACAGGAGAAAACGCCGATGACGGTTTTGATTGAAAGAAGCCGAAACCTTTTGCCAGCTCTGCCGGAATCAAACCACGCAACGATACATCGTTTACGAGCATGATAAGGCGAATAGATTCTTGTGCTTCTGCAATGCTTGCTCCCATCGGCACGTCACCGGTGATCACGGCAACTTCACCTTCGAAGTCGATGCCCCACTCATCGCTAGCAAATTCGATGTTGTCGCAAGGACCAATAAATGCGTCTGAGCCGCCTTGATACATCAAAGGATCGGTCCAGAAGCTTTCTGGCATTTCTGCACCACGCGCTTTGCGGACTAATTCGACGTGATTGACGTAAGCACTACCATCCGCCCATTGATAGGCGCGAGGCAATGGCGATGCTAGATAGTGGGATTCAAACGCTTCACTTCCTGAAACCGAACCATTGTTTAGCGCGTTATAAAGCTCTTCCAGTTGTGGAGCGACTTTATCCCAGTTATCCAATGCCACTTGCATGGTTGGCGCGAGATGCATCGCGTGGAAAATTTCGGTTGCCGGAACACATTGTTTCAAGTCTTTGCTCACGACCATCAACAGACCATCGCGAGTGCCATTTTTCTTGGTTGCTAATTTCATCCTTGCCCCTTACTTCTCTTGCCAGCTATAGACGTATTCTTTGTTTTCAACCTTATCGAGCTCATCAGAGAACTCGAGCGCATGGCGTGTATCAATCATCACTGCCACTTCATCGGTAAACTTCTTCTTATATTCCTGACCCGCTTTGAACGCTTTCGGATGAGGGCCATGAGTAAAGCCTGCCGGATGGAAAGTCACCATGCCAGCTTCGATGTTGTCACGGCTGAAGAAATCCCCTGCGTGGTAGAACAAGACTTCGTCATAATCGTCATTGTTATGATAGAACGGCACCTTCAGTGCGCCAGGGTCGCTCTCGATTGGACGTGGCACAAACGTACACACCACGAATCCAGCACCAACAAATGTAGTGTGGGCAGAAGGTGGCAAGTGATAACGATGCGACATCAAAGGTCGAATATCACGCCAGTTCACTTTCACGACAGCCAAGTCACCGTGCCAACCAATCGCATCAAGCGGGTTGAATGGGTAAGTAATCACACTGACTTTGTCATGGCGCTTCACATGAACTTGAGTTTGATCTTCTGAGTATTGCGCGCGGAATTCGTCGTTAATTGACGGCGTTTCCAAAACCGCCGGGTCGAACACGGCATGATTGCCCACCATGCCTTTTTCTGGCAAAGAATAAGCAGCATCGGTGTTTTCAATCATCAGAACAAACATTGGTTCACTTGGTTCTAATCGCCAACTGGTCGAGCGTGGGATCATCACGTAATCACCTTCGCTCACTTTGAGATGACCATAATCGCAGTAAAGGTCGGCAGTTCCGTGATGGATGAATAACAGCTCATCGCCATCGGCGTTACGCACCAAGAAGTCCATCTTCTCGTCCATACGCCATACACGGATCTTACAGTTGGCGTTGTGTAGAAGATGCGGCACTACCCAAGGCGAAATCTGACTCGCCGTTTCGACTAGGTTGAAATCGAAAGCGCGCGGACGTAAATCGCCCTCCCACTCAGACCAACCTGTCGGTGCGTGTTGATGATGAAAGTGTGCCGCAGGACCGAAAAATCCACTTCGACCTGCTTCACGTTCGTAAATTGCCTCTTCCGGGAAATCAGCATGTGCTTGCTTGGAGCACACTCCCTCCCGATGAGGGAATGTGATCCATTTATGCATCGCTTAGTACTCCTCGGCGGATTTGGTCTTCTTCAATTGATTCAAACAAGGCTTTGAAGTTACCTTCGCCAAAGCCCTCGTTGCCTTTACGTTGAATGATTTCAAAGAACACCGGACCAATAACAGTCTGGGTGAAGATTTGCAGCAAGATGCCGTCTTTGGTTGGCGCGCCATCGATAAGGACTTGCAGATCTCGCAGTTTGCTTACGTCTTCGCCGTGCCCTTTCACACGCTCGTCGACTTTCTCGTAGTACGTATCTGGTGTTGGCATAAAGTCCATTCCGCGATCACGCAGTGTTTGAACGGTTTGGTAGATGTCATCGGTGGTCATCGCGATGTGCTGAATACCTTCACCGTTGTATTCACGGATGAACTCTTCAATCTGGGATTTGTCGTCAGAAGACTCATTGATTGGAATGCGGATCTTGCCACACGGAGCAGTCATTGCGCGGCTAACAAGCCCTGTCAACTTACCTTCAATGTCAAAATAACGAATCTCGCGGAAGTTACCAATGCGCTCATAGAATCCAGACCACACGTCCATGTTACCTTGCTTCACGTTATGAGTCAGATGGTCGATTTCGTACATACCAACGTCTGCTTTCGCTAAGCGCTCGTCAGCATCGTCATAGAAACGGAAGTCGACATCATAAATGCTTTGTTTGCCATAACGATCCACGAAGTACAGAAGACTTTCACCGATACCGTAAATTGCCGGAATGCTCAGCTCCATCGGACCGATTTCTGTTTTGTACTCTTCACCGCCGTTATCCAGCGCCTGCTTGAGTGCTACGTTCGCGTCTTTCACACGAAAAGCCATGCCACAAACTGAAGGGCCATGAACTTTAGCGAAGCCTTCTGCCTGGCTGTGCGGCTGAGCATTAACGATAAAGCTGATGTCACCTTGTCGGTACAGCCAAGCCTCTTTAGAACGGTGTTTTGCGATCTCTGCAAAACCCAACGAAACAAACAGCGCTTTCAGTTGTTCAATACCTTCGCTATCCGCCGCTGTGTATTCCACAAATTCGAATCCATCCGTGCCTAATGGGTTGTAGGTGTCCACCATGACTTTCTCCTTATGTCATTGTTGTGTTTGAACATGCGTTCTCGTTCGATATTTCTAACTTGGCGCAGGAGGAGAAAAATTGGAATACACGAATGGAAATCTGACTTTACGCAGTTTTAGCTATTGATTGTAAAATTTATGTTACAGTAAATTTAAACATCGCAAACGTTTACGGCAACCATAAGGAAAGCATGTTATATCAATGCATTATCATATCTCTCATCAATTTACACACTCCATCCAAATGTAAATAGTTTGTTACCATAGCTAAATTTATGGGCAGTAACGCGCATTTATCATGCAAACAACGTCAATATTAGTTTGTTTATATGGAATGGTAGACGATAAGTGTTAGTATGATTTTTTAATCACAATACTGGCAATAGTTATGGCACGCCGAACACACGAAGATACCCAGATCACCATCAACACCATTCTCGATGTGGCAACAGAGCAGTTGATCACGCTTGGTTACGAGAAAATGTCTTACACAACGTTGAGTGAACAAACAGGTATATCGAGGACGGGGATAAGCCACCACTTTGCAAAGAAAGCCGACATCCCGCGCGCCTTGCAAGGTAGACTACTTAAGATGATGATGGATAAACTCGACCTCTCTAACAACGAAGTCGCTTTTATCCAAAGTTGGAAAATTCGCTTAGAAGACGCCGAGTTCATGGCGATTTGGCGTTTGGCATTCTTGATGACAGTTTGTGAGCATCACACACCTTATCTCTGTGACTTCCAAAGTCAGGTAGAAGCGGTTACCTCTTTTAAGCTAAGCAAAGACAGTCAACGCACTATTGAATGGCTGATCGGATTAACCCTATTGACTCTTCACAGTGACAAATAGAAAAGAACCATCAAAAAAGCTGAGCACCCTGCCCGGCTTTCTTGTTTTTGTTTTTTTAGTTATCAAGAATAATCCGTTAATAGAATTCTAATTAAAGCGACCGAACCCTTTGCAGAGTTCGGTCTATCCAGAAAGGCAGTGCGAGAGGACATGAATAAACAGAGACTGTATTAATCCACATTTGTGATATTGCTTCAATAAATAGACAGTAAATTACAATCCACCCTACAGATATATTGGTAACTTTTCATCAGTTACAAAAATAGCTCGACTCTGTACATAAATGCAGCATCAATTCTGTTGAATCATAGACTTTCCATCTCTCATTAAATTCGTCAAAAGCTCATACTATACCCAAGTAACCTCGAGATGCTTGGTTCAGCGAGAATGACTTGGTTTGTAGATGCGGCGGCGATTTGAAGGCTTAGTGGGTCTAAACATTGATTGACTAAGTAAACTCGCTTTTAACTCGCTTTCGCATATTTCTACATTCATTGTGTACTTTCGTGACCGCCGCATCAGATCCGGTAATTAGCAGGTCAGAATAATGTCAGGCAGAGGCGTTTTTTGATTCAAGACAGCTTTCACTCGGATTAGCTGTGTAATAAGAGGTGTTCTGTTCCCTTTCGGGCTCGCACTCTATACCGCTGCGGTCTCGACCAAGAAAGAAAGAGACATCCAAATGACACAAATTAATCAAGAACGTCTAGTTGAACATTTCTGCCAACTGGTTCGCATCGACAGCGAATCTATGAATGAAAAACAAATTGCAGAAACTCTGGCTGAGCAACTGGGCGAACTAGGCTTTACGGTTCACAAGCTTCCTGTACCAGAACACATTTCCAACGGCTTTAACGTGTACGCACGTCTAGAAGGTAAGAAAGAAGGCTCTATCCTAATGAGCTGCCACATGGATACAGTAACGCCTGGCATCGGCATTGAGCCGATCATCGAAGATGGCATTATTCGCTCTAAAGGCAATACGATCCTAGGTGGTGACGACAAATCAGGCATCGCAGCGATCATGGAAGCGGTTCGCTGCATCCAAGCTGAAAACCTAGAGCACAAAACGCTAGAGCTTGCTTTCACTGTGCATGAAGAAGGCGGTTTGTTCGGCTCTGAGTACTTCGACATGACGCACGTAACGTCTAACGAAGCGATCGTACTGGATACAGGCGGTCCTATCGGCACTATCGTGACTGCGGCACCTGGTCAGCAAAAAATCGTTGCGACAATCAAAGGCCGCCCTGCACACGCGGGTCTAGCACCTGAAGAAGGCATCAGCGCAATCATGGTAGCGGCAGATGCAATCAACCAGATGAAACTGCTTCGTATCGACGAAGAAACCACAGCAAACATCGGTATGGTAAACGGCGGTCAAGCGACAAACATCGTGATGCCAGAACTGAAGATCGTTGCTGAAGCACGCTCTCTAAACGGTGAGAAGCTAGAAGCGCAAGTGAACCACATGATCTCTACCTTTGAGTCAGTATGTGAAAAACACGGCGCAGAAGTTGAAATCGAATCAAGCCGCGCGTACGACGCATTTGTTATCGAAGAAGACAATGCTCACGTATCAGCAATCAAAGCGGCATTCGCTGACATGGGCATCGATGCATTTACAAAAGGCACTGGTGGCGGTAGCGACGCAAACAACTTCAACAAGAAAGGTCTAACAACGGTAAACCTTTCTACTGGTATGGCGAAAGTACACACCACTGAAGAATTCATTGCCGTTGACGACATGGTGAAAATCACGGAATTCGTTAAGCACTTCCTAGTGAAATAATCTAGAGAATAGAGCGCAACTTACGCTGAATGTGAAACGCTAACACTGATCCCCTTCTTGCTTCGAGCATGAAGGGGATTTTTCGTTTCTATCCGCTTTATTCTCTTCACTCTCTCTTTACCCTGCCTTCTTGGCAGATAATCTGACTGTGCCAAGTCGGTATAAATTCACGAATTGAAATTCTATTGGCTCACTTTTTGAGACCAAAAAGCTCAGCTTTCAACACCCTGTTACAGGTATGTTAAAACTCGATTGTCTGAACAATTTATACAATATACATTCAACTCACCTTCAAGGATGAATCGAGTGAGGAAAGGATGAAACTACCCAAGCTACTTTTGTTGGCATCTATCATGAGCCCAATGTTTGCCGCTCCGACTTACGCCGTGCCGTACCCATCGGGCGTGACACTCGCCGAAGCACAAGAGATCACGCTTAATAACGGTGCAGAAGTGACGTCTATCGATCCGGCGAAGCAAGCAGCTGAGCCCGCATTTAACCTTGGTCGAGACTTGTTCGAAGGGTTAACCATTCAAGACAAACAAGGAAAAACTATTCCCGGCGTTGCGAAATCTTGGTCGGTGAACGACAACAATACGGTCTACACCTTTCAGCTTCGTGATGCAAAATGGTCGAATGGTGACAATGTCACTGCACAAGACTTTGTCTACAGTTGGCAGCGCCTACTCGACCCCAATACGGCTTCCCCTTATGCTTGGTTTGCCGCGATTCCAAACATCCAAAACTCACAAGCGATTATGAAAGGCGAAGCAACACCGCAAACACTTGGCGTAAAAGCACTGGACGAAAAAACCTTCCAAGTGACGCTTGAAAAGCCAATTCCATTTTTTATCAAGCTGCTTAGTCATCCTGTTCTTGCTCCGGTGCATCAAGCCACGGTTGAAAAATACGGCAGCAACTGGACGCAACCAAAACACATTGTTACTAATGGCGCGTTTACCGTTTCTGAGTGGAAGGTAAACGAAAAAATGGTGATGGTGAAAAATCCATATTATTGGGACGCAAGCAACGTCGTGTTGGATAAAATCACGTGGCTGCCGATTGGTGATGCCAATGTTGTGCTCAATCGCTATTTAGCGGGGGAAATAGACCAAGTGATGTCGATTCCTTCTGCGCAAAAGAAAAAGCTGATCACCAAGCTGCCACAAGAAGTCGCAGACACTAGTGCGTCACTTGGCTCGACGTTTTATTACCTCAACACCCAGCAGGGTCCAACTAAAGACCTGCGTGTTCGACAAGCCCTATCCTATGCCATTGATCGCAAGATCTTAACCGATGCGATTTTAAGAAACGGTGGTATCCCAATGTTTACCTTGGTGCCGCCACAAACCGATGGCTTTCAATCACACATCCCAGAATACGCGACATGGACAACAAATCAGCGTATCGACAAAGCCAAACGCTTATTGGCACAGGCTGGTTATAACAAAGCGAATCCACTCAAACTCACTTTCACTGTTCCTACCTTCTCTAAAGACGTGAAAATGGCAACAGCAATGGCAGGCATGTGGAAAAGCCGTTTAGGTGCGCAAATCACCATTAAACAACTCGAGCCTAAAGTGTTCTACGCATTAAAAGAGCCAACTGAAATCACTCGTGGCGGCTGGACCGCAGACTACAACGAAGCTTCAACATGGCTCGATATCTTCGTCTCCAATGGCGAGTACAACGATTCACGCTACAACAACCCCAAATATGATGAGTTGATGTCGCGTTCTAAAACCATGAATGATCCCTCAAAGCTGTATCTACAAGCAGAAAGCATGCTGATTGAAGATATGGCGATTATCCCGGTTTACCGTCCAGGCAACGATCAATATTTGATCAAGCCTTATGTTGGTGGCTACGAGCGTACTAACCCCGAGTCCTCGTACTACCGCAAGAATGTCTATGTGAAAGTCCACTAATGGCATGCTTTCGGCCTGAGTCGGCTCGGTAACACGCACTGACATTGCGAGTACATGGCATATCGCGTCGAACTTCTCTTCTCTCGGTGATGAGCTCAGGCCAATTTTTTTCTCTTTCTCGACGTGACGACATGTGACGTCGAATGACCAAAGGATGATGGATCATGATTTGGTACATTCTCAGACGATTAGCCATCGCGATTCCGACGTTGTTGTTTATCGCTTTGGTCTCTTTTTGGTTGATGCATATCGCACCCGGCGGACCGTTTGACATGGAGCGTCCTATGCCGGAAGTGGTTCGCGCTAACATCGAAGCCAAATTTCACCTCGACGAACCATTTTTGGTTCAGTTCTGGATTTATATTACCAACTTCGCTCAAGGCGATTTAGGACCAAGCTTTGTCTACCAAGACTTTACGGTGACTCAGTTGGTCGCTCAATCTTGGCCAGTCTCTGCCCTGCTCGGCGTTCTGTCTTTTTGTATCTCAGTGTCAATTGGCATGTTGCTCGGCACCATTGCTGCGTTAAAGCGCAATAGCCGCTTAGATTACGGGTTGATGACTCTTTCCATGACGGGTGTTGTTGTGCCAGCTTTCGTCCTCGCGCCAGTATTGGTGACGATATTTGCGATTCATTTAGATTGGCTACCTGCCGGTGGTTGGGAAGGAGGACAACTTGCTTTTCTCGTTCTACCAGTGCTAAGTCTTGCGATTGGCTCTATCGCCAGTATTGCTCGTGTTATGCGCGGCGCCATGATTGAAACACTGAATCAACCTTATATTCGTACTGCAAAAGCCAAAGGGTTATCGACCGCATACATCTTGTTCCACCATGCACTGCGACCGTCATTAATCCCCGTCGTCGCCATGCTGGGTCCAGCTTTCGTCTCGGTTGTCACAGGTTCGGTCATCATCGATATCTTTTTTGGTACTGGCGGTATGGGGCAACACTTTGTCTCCGGCGCACTGAATCGCGATTACGGCTTAGTCATGGGTATTACTCTCATCGTTGCTTCACTGACGATCTTTTTCAACCTTGTGGTCGACTTGCTCTACACCGTTATCGACCCGCGTATCCGAGTTTAGGAGCCGAGCATGTTATCGATTAAAAAGCTGGATACTCAATCCTTACAAGACCGAGTTGTTGATAATATCGAAGCCGTAGAAGGCCGCAGTCTGTGGCAAGACGCGTGGACTCGCTTTCGCCGAAATCGCGCGGCAATGACCTCCGTTTACGTTCTCGCGTTCATCATCTTGTGTATCACCTTTGGTCCTTCACTTGCTGCCTTTGGACATGATGAGATTGATTGGAACATCCTTGCTGACCCGTACGAGTTAGGGAAACCCTCTTTGAGCAGCGGGCACTATTTTGGTACCGACGACCTAGGACAAGACCTGTTTGCCCGCACGATGCAAGGTGGTCGCCTGTCGATTTTGGTTGGCTTTGTTGGTGCCTTAGTTGCCGTTGTGATTGGCACCATTTGGGGCAGTATTTCCGGCTATCTAGGTGGCGTGGTAGACAGCGTAATGATGCGTATCATCGAAGTGCTCGACTCAGTGCCATTTATGTTCATGGTAATCCTGTTCGTGACCTTATTTGGCAACAACATCTATCTGATCTTTATCGTGATTGGCATGGTCTCATGGCTGGGTATTGCCCGAGTGGTACGTGGCGTAACCTTCGGCATCAAAAAGCGCGAATTTATTGAAGCAGCGCACTCCATTGGCGTCTCAAAGTTCACCATTGTGCGTCGTCATGTGCTGCCAAACGTGCTTGGGATCGTGATGGTCTACTCCTCCTTAATGGTGCCCGGCTTCATCATGTTCGAATCCTTCTTGAGTTTCTTAGGTTTAGGTGTTCAACCGCCAGATACCAGTTGGGGAATCTTGATTTCAGAAGGCGCAAAAACCATCGACGTGGCATTGTGGATGCTACTTTTCCCATCGCTGTTTTTGGTCGCAACCCTGTTTTGTTTTAACTTCATCGGCGATGGCTTACGCGACGCCCTTGACCCGAAAGATCGATAAGGACTTCCCATGCTATCCATTGAAAACATGAACGTGCGCTTCGATACGCCAGACGGACAAGTGCAAGCGGTCAGCAACCTCTCCTACACGATTCAAGCGGGAGAAACGCTAGGTATCGTTGGCGAGTCCGGCTCAGGCAAAAGCCAATCGGTGTTTGCGCTAATGGGGCTAACAGCTGATAACGGGAACGTCTCTGGCGAGGCGCGTTTTCATGGCGAGAACTTACTCGCGATGTCGAAGAAGCAACTAAACCGCATTCGCGCAGAGAAAATCGGCATGATCTTTCAAGATCCGATGACCTCTCTTAACCCATTTATGAAGATTGGCAAACAGCTCAGTGAAGTGCTGATGGTGCACAAAGGAATGAGCCGAAAACAAGCCATTGCAGAATCCATTCAGATGCTAGATGCAGTGCGGATTCCTTCTCCGGAAACGCGCATGAACCAATATCCACACGAGCTTTCTGGCGGTATGCGCCAACGTGTGATGATTGCCATGGCGTTGCTGTGTAAACCGGAACTGCTTATTGCCGATGAGCCCACAACAGCACTCGACGTGACAGTACAAGCGCAAATCCTGACGCTATTGCGTGAGTTACAACAAGAGTTCAACACCGCCATCTTGCTCATCACTCACGATATGGGCGTAGTCGCTGAAATGTGCGACCGAGTTTTAGTCATGTATGGCGGACAGAAAATGGAACAAGCCGATACGGACACCTTGTTCGCCCAGCCAGCTCACCCGTATACAAAAGGGCTTCTAAAGGCGATCCCATCGATTACAGAAGATATGCCTCGTTTGCCAACCATTGCCGGTAACCCGCCGAGCGCTCTGATCAATCACAAAGGCTGCCCGTTTAGAGATCGCTGTGACTATCGTGAACCACGTTGCCAAACACAAACACCTCGGTTCGCTCCCCTTAACGGACGCCAATCCATCGCCTGTCATGTCAAAGCGCAAGGCAGTATTTCTCTTATTCATCAATCGGCTTAAGGAAACGTTATGACCAAGCAAGAAGTGTTATTGTCTGCCCGCGACCTGAAAGTCCACTTTCCAGTATCGCGCCATATCATTCCTAGTCGAAGAAAGATCGTCAAAGCGGTGAATGGCATTGACTTAGACGTGTACCGAGGCGAAACCCTCGGCATTGTCGGCGAATCCGGTTGCGGAAAGTCCACATTGGCGCGAGCCCTACTTCGCTTGGTTGAACCAACACATGGCACCCTGACGTGGAAAGGTGAAGATATGCGTGGCTTTGACAAAAACGCACTCGCCCTTCGTCGTCGCGAGTTCCAGATGATATTTCAAGACCCATCAGCCAGCTTAAACCCGCGCTTAACCATTTCAGAATGCATTGCCGAACCACTACTAACGCACGAACCAAGGCTCAAACGCGCCGAAGTCGAAAAACGAGTCATCGCCATGATGGACAAAGTAGGACTGCTCGCAAGCCAACGTAACCGATATCCGCATGAGTTTTCTGGTGGGCAGTGTCAACGTGTAGGCATCGCACGTGCGTTGATTCTTAACCCAGACTTGGTGGTGTGTGATGAACCTGTTAGCGCACTTGATGTGTCCATTCAGGCGCAAGTGATCAATCTACTCGATGACCTCAAACAAGAAATGGGACTGACACTGGTAATGATTGCTCACGACCTTAGCGTGGTACGTCATATTAGTGATCGCGTAATGGTGATGTATCTGGGTAAGCCGATGGAAGTCGGACGCTACGACCAAGTATTTGATGATGCGCAGCACCCTTATACCAAAGCGCTGCTTTCTGCTGTGCCAATCGCCAACCCTCAATTAGCACGCAACCGCGAGATCCAATTGCTGCCCGGCGATCTCCCTTCCCCGCTCAGCCCTCCGAGCGGTTGCGTCTTTCGAACCCGATGCCCAGAAGCAACCCAACTCTGCGGGCAACAAAGCCCTGCAAAAATCGGCTCTGAGCAACATCATATCTATTGTTCAAACATGATTTCAGGAAGTCTTTCATGAATACAACAAACTCGGTAAATCAACGCCTTTCATCGCTGCGAGATGCGATGGCAACTTATCACGTTGCAGCTTATATCGTAACGAATAACGATCCTCACAATAGTGAATACTCTGCGGATCATTGGGCTGGTCGAACATGGATTTCTGGTTTTACCGGCTCGGCAGGCAATGTTGTTATCACTACTCAGGGCGGTGGATTATGGACCGACGGTCGTTACTACATTCAAGCTGAAGAACAACTTCATGGTACTGGACTCAACCTATTTAAAGCGCGTCAACCAGAGACGCCAAGTATTCCCAAATGGTTAGCCAGCACGTTAGAGGCCGACAGTACCATCGCAGTAGATGGGCGCTCTATCAGCTATGCATTTCACCAAGAACTCAAACAGGCGCTTGAGCCCAAAAACATCCAGATTATCCTCGACCTCGACTTACTGACGCCAATCTGGCATGACCGCCCTAGCAGACCAACTGAAAAGATCTTTGAACACCCTGTCGCCTTTGCCGGCATAGAGACCAAGCAAAAGCTGGCAGACCTTCGCTCTTGGCTTGGCGACAACCGCGTTGACAGTTTGTTGGTGTCAACGTTAGACGATGTAATGTGGACGCTAAATATTCGCGGTGCAGATACTCCTTACTGCCCGGTATCTGAAGCGTATCTTGTGGTGGAACAAACGCGTGCTACCGCATTTATCGACAAAGCGAAATTACCAGCTGAGATAGAAAAGCAGCTCAATGAGCAAGGTGTCAGCGTTCGTCATTACGACTACGTGAGCCAATATTTGAATCAGCAATGTGAAGGGCTGTCTCTCGCGTTTAACCCAAGCTACACCGACAGTTTATTGGTCAGTGCAATTGAGCAAAACGTTTCACTAAAGCCAATGGCTTGCCCGGTCACCGACATGAAAGCCAGCAAAAACCCGACCGAGCTAGCCAATCTCGAGCAGTCATTGAAGGACGATGGTGTGGCAGTAGTGCGGTTCATGAGTTGGCTAGAAGACCAAGTCCCAAGTGGGCTTGTTACTGAATTGTCTGCTGAGGCGCAGTTAAAAAGTTATCGCCGTCAAACTCGCCATTATGTGAGCGACAGTTTTCGCACCATCGCAGGCTTTGCTGCCCATGGTGCCAAAATGCACTACGCTGCCGATGAAGAAAGCAATGCCGTCATCAACGAGAGCAACTTCTTTCTTGTCGACTCTGGCGGTCAGTACCTTGGCGGCACTACAGATATCACCCGTACTTTCCATTTCGGGTCACCGACCATTAAACAGCGCAAAGACTACACCTTAGTGCTCAAAGCGGTCATCCGACTGACTCAGACTCGATTTATGAAAGGCTCTACGGGTGCCAATCTCGACATCATGGCTCGCGGTGTGTTGTGGCAGCATGGTATTGATTATAAATGCGGCACGGGACATGGCGTTGGTATTTGCTTAAATGTTCATGAAGGGCCACAAAATTTTTCGCAAAGCCATCGCGAAGTGGAACTGAAACCAGGCATGGTGATCACCAACGAGCCGGGCGTGTATCGCGAAGGTGAATACGGCGTTCGTATCGAGAACATCATGAAAGTCGTGGAAGTCGAACAAAACGAATTTGGCACATTTTACGGTTTTGAGACCATTACCCTCGCCCCGATTGCCACCAACATGCTCGATGTCACCTTACTTAGCCAAGACGAGGTGGATTGGTTAAATCACTATCACACGCAGGTTTACAAAGCGCTCAGCCCATCATTAGATGCGCATGACAAAACTTGGTTACAAGGTGCAACCCAGATGGTTGAAAAATAGCGTTTTCTTCATCTCCAATTTCATTTTCATTTCAAACTCTTGTTAACTTCAAATAACTCAGTTTGATTGCCAGTCCTCGGGCTGGCTTTTTTCTTCTCGTTGATTCAATCCTCGCTACAAATCCCTTTTTTCTTAGAACAACATGCCATTCGCATACATAGGAAACATCATTTTGTATAGATAGATAAATACGAATTTGGACATAAGATACCAATCTAATTTCGCGATCACATCAGAGCTGGAAGCAAAATCACAAGCGCAATTCATGCTATCTATTTCGCCGTCAATTCCCATCAGATAATCAAATCCGTAAGCCACTCACATTGAGATTGCTTATGTAATCCCCTCCATACTGTGTCGAGCTTCTGGCGACACATAAATGTCTATTCCATTGGCAAAAGTAGAGTCTAATATGAAGAAAAACACGCTCGCTTGGCTGATCTCATCCTTATTAGGAAGTACAGCCGCTTTCGCAAACGCGAACCACGACCTAACCTTGGTCGAAGTTGGTAACCAAACCTTTGAACGCATAGAAATGCTCAAGCAGTTAGCAGACAAAGGTCAAGGCACGTCTCTACGTGATGGCGAAACCTACCTTGATTTTCAAGGCTATGAATACTGGGTTAACTTTGATGGCTACCCTAAGTTCCCATTCTTATTCAGCGATCAAGACCAAGCCTACCGCAATGTGGTGGACTTCGTCGGTCCTGAATGGGAATTCATCATGTACAACGGTGGCTTCTACCTGATGCACAAAGAGTTTGGCGTGATGAACCCAGACGACACGGGTTGCTACGTAGAATATATCCCTGCAGCCCGAGGCTCGAAGCGTCCAAGTGGCGAATATATTTGGCAGTCAGATATGATTCAAAACATCGAGACTTCTGATTGTGGCGACCTATCTGCGCCAAGCATCAATGCATTGAACGTAGCCAGCGTTTCAGATCAAGGTGTTCAACTAAAATGGGCTACGCAAAACGCGAATGACAATGCGGTTTTGACGTTGACCGAATCGGGTTCAGAGCCCGTTCGTTATGATAACGTTCAATCTGGCTTGTTCATTGGCAACCTGAAACCAGACACTCGTTACACGGTGGAGCTTTCTTCGTGTAATGCGATTGATTGTATCGAGCCACAAAAGATTGAGTTCACGACAAGTGCAGCACGCCTTGGTTACGCAGACGAATTGCCGCTAGTAAATCACTTGAATGGCGATTTGACGGGTTCTATCCATTTTGCTCAAACCCATACGACCACCGCCCCGAATCAAAACGATGTTAACCTGTTCCCTGACTTGGTGATCGACCGGGAAGCTCTGCTTTTATTCACGCCAGAAGACAAAACCGTTCAGCAAGTTTGGGTAGAAGTGAGCTTTGAAGGCACTGCCATCACTCGTCTCCCAATGCTGCCGCCAAGCGCGCTTGCGGCTTCTGATCAGCCAGATAATGGACGTTCTAAAGTGGTATTCTCCCATCACGCGTGGTCATTGCCGCTGCAATGGGATTGGATGAAGCCAGGCTTGTCGCTGCGCTTAACCGATAACACAGATCGACAAGGCAACTTAGCTGCCAATGAACTTGTCTTTGGCGGCGCGCCGGAGCTTATCATTCAAAACATCGACATGGGTATGCTCACGGCGCCGCGTGATGGCAACACCATGATCAAAAACATGGCAAAACTCAGCGCCGATTACTTCCAGAAAATCCCAGCATCTAAACTGGTGATGGCAGATTACACTGCCGCTTATTTCCCGAAAGTGACGCTGCCAAATGGTAAGGTTTACACCACAAGCTCCGATGGTGAAGGTGGCTGGCACGGCGGTGACATGCGTGAAGCCATTGGTAAAGCACTGGTATCTACAGGTGTGAATAATGCGAACGTCGGCATTACCGATAGTGCTGGCTATTCGCAAGCTTACAATAAACGCTTCAACCATATTACCGCGCACACCAACCGCGGCGTGTACACCAACGGCATTATTGACCATGGCGGCAGTGGCGGCGGTGGCATCGTGACGTTAACAGCGACAACCGGTAACGAATGGTCTCACGAGCTGGGTCATAACTATGGTCTCGGTCACTACCCTTGGTATGCTTCCACACACGATTTGGAATCTGGTTGGGGTTGGGATGCTCTGCATCGCCGCTTTATCGGTAACTTACACTGGACAGGTGAAGCCACGACAAACGATGTGGGTGGTGAAGTGGTGCCACCATTTGCGGGTGAATTCCGCTTTATGCGTGACGCTCAAGCCGGTGGCGAAGCCGCGCTATTGGGCACCATTAGTCATTACACGTTAGAGCACCCTTCTCAGTCTCGCCGTGTACAAACTTGGCTCAATAACGGCTTTAACGTCAATTTAAACAGCTCGACTGGTTATGTTCGTTGGAATCAAGAAAGCCAAAGTTACGAAGAAGCACAAACCGACACGCCAGTACCTAGCGCGGCAGGCGTGCCTGTTGTCACTATGTTGGGCATTTACGATCCGCGTAACGAACTTGCAAGCCAAGTTTACCCGCTGATTTACTCCAACTACGGCAACGTGTTTGAGCTGCCTTCTGCACCAGACGTAACTTATCATCCGGAAGGCTGGCAAGCGGTGTCTTCTTTGTCTGACGAACAAATTCAACAAGATTTGTGGCAGACGATGAAGGTCAACAATCAGCAAGCTCGTATTTGTCAGTTCACCTACACGGCAAGCAACGGCGAAAGTGCAAACTTCGTCGGTACAGTCAGTACGGATATGGCGCGCTGTGAAAGCAGCGAAGACATGTACTGGAACATCAATGGTCAGCGTGAGCGCATGATATCTCAAGATCATGACTACTCATTGCTGTCTAAATACGGTGAAGGTGCTGTGACTTACACGCCGAACGCCGAAATTGGCGAAGTACCGCTTTGCGTGCTTGATAAATCTGGCACGAGCCATGATGGTGCGGGTTACTTTACCTCTTCCCATTGCCAGCAGTTTAGTGGCGTGAAACACAACAACGGTGCAGATTGGCGTTACGCGCGACATCAAGGTGGAATGCATCAGCCAAGTATGATCTCTCAACGTAGCTGCGCAGTTACTGTGGAGCGCCAAGATGGCTCAGTACAGAACATTGCGGTTGCAAGTAGCCGATTAAACGACTCACAAAGCAATAAGTTCCACTTTAACCTAGAGCAACTGCCACTACCGACTCGTGTCACCTTAAGTTGTACTGACGTGAATGGTGAACAAGTGCTAGATAGCTTGATCCCTGCTCAAAACCCAGCGATCGATAAGCTTGTTGGTCCTATCTTTGTTGGTCAGGAGCACGGTTACAAACAATACGTTGATGAACAAGTCATGTTTGCCGACAACGCAGCGTTAAACCGCATCGACTTTGGCTTTGTGGCTGACTTCGACAAGTTCGTAGCAGACAACTACGGAGCGGGTGTGCTGAACAATGGTGAAACAAGCGCCGAACGCCGCGCTGGTGCACTTTACGTGTACCCTAACCCAGCCACCGGCACTCGCGATTACTTCCTAATGCGTGATATCTCTGCGGCGGATTTCCCAACCAACCAAGCAGACAATGAAGGCTGGAAGTACCTAGGCTCAGCGGAAAACCATGTCCAGTTTGGTTTTAACCCACTGAAAGTCGATCGTAGTAACATCGACAATGCACAGCGTGTTGCCAGCTACTTCAATCAACCTCAATTGCTAACTTGGGAACAAGCGAGTTCAACGGCATGGGGACAATCTGAGAACGCTATTTTCATTGATACCGATGAAAGTGGTGAGCGCCGTTACTTTATGCAAAAACGTCCGGGAGTGAACAGCGCGTTGCCAGTTCAAAACACCTCTGACGCTAATTGGCGCTTTATTGGTAGCGATACGAATATTGAACAGTACATTGCTGAGCTCAACAGTGACCTAGCTAAGTTTGAAGCCGAAATCTTAAACTGGTACAAGCAAGATCGCATGGGAGTTTGGGGCGAGAACAACAACACGGGAACGATAAACGATATTTACGTTTACCACTTCCGTGGTGGTTACCATTACTACCGCCTCATTGACGGCAAGTACTGGTACTTCCCTTGGCCAACGGAGGCCAACCCAAACAACGCTGATTGGCAGTACTTGGGGCACTTCTAAGCCTTAACCGATGTTCAATATGAATAAAAACGCCCAGCACAATGTAAACTCGTGCTGGGCGTTTCATTTTCTGTTGTTACTAGGACCAGTTGATCTTAATTAACAGAAACAATGTTTACTGACGACAACCTGAGGTATCAAAGTCCACTACAATCGCGGCATTTTCAAACTCACCAGAGACTTTAACGTACCCCCAGTAATTGCGCTGATTGGACAAGGTAATACACTCAGCATTACCCGCATTGTCTGACCACGCATGGTGATTGGAACCGTTTGGCCAACCATCATTGCTGTACTCAATTTTCAGGTCGCCTATTCCATTTGCCGTGGTAATTGCCATGCTGGTGTGCTCATTGACCGCTGGGATACTCAACCAAATGGTTTGTTGCGTCGCCAAACATGCTGCTTGTCCCACAGTTAAGCGTCCACCACTGATTTTGCTTTGCACTGCACAATCTTGTGGTAGCGCATCAGAACCGCCCTGCGCCGTAATAGTAAGACTGTGTGTCGTGCTTGCGGTTAGCCCATCATTATCAGTCACGGTTAAGCTGATCGTGTACTGCCCTTCACTGCCATATTGGTGCGACGGCTGGGTTTGTGTGCTGGTCGTGCCATCACCGAAATCCCACAAGACGCTGACGATCTTCCCGTTTGCATCCGTGCTGTTTTCACTGCTAAATGTAATGCTTTCACCGACTTTACCCTCACTGTTTGCGGTTATGACTGCATTAGGAGCATCACCAGAAACAAGCGCTTGTTGCCACTGTTCAAACTCGCTCTGGTATAAGATTGCCCACTGATTGATGGTTGCTTTGTAATTTGCCCAATTACCCTGACGAGTTTCTATCAGCATTTGATTTACGTCGTCTTTATGTCGCTCAAACATGAATCGGACCGCCAAGTAACCCCAGCGATAAATTCTATCGACATCAAAGCCATCATAACTGGTCTCAAAGATCTCACTGAGCGTAAACGTTGACCCATCTTTGATGGTATCTATCGCAGCTTGGTTATCGTTCTCCTTCGACACATATTCGGCAATGCCCTCACTCCACCACACGATTCTTTCAGTTGGATGACCGAAGCCACCATAAAGGTCAAATCGTCCATCAAGGTAATGAACATACTCGTGCTCTAGGTTCCACACAAAGTGATCCGGATTGGCGTAAGGCGCTTCATAAGCAACAAAATTAGGGATGTTCCCCGGCGTTGATGGATCGCCCTCAAGGTACATTCCTCCATTGTTGGTACTGATGTTAAAAATCGGTCCAGCGTATTTGCCGTAATCATCGCTTGAATCAAAGATGTTGACCTGCAATTGCGTGTTGTAGTCATCCGCAACAGGTTGTCTTCCTGTCTCAAGTGAAGTGTGGAAATACCCCTCTTCGTACCCCATCTTCGAACAAGCCGCGACGTGCTGCTCTTGCGTCATGTTCTGCGACAAAATACGAATGGTAGGACTACACGTGTACGATTGAGAAAGCACCAAACCTTTCAACTGGGACTCAAAGTTACAAATTCCATAGTCACTACAATCCGCGTAATAAGAGACCGTATCGGCAGCGCCAAGCCAAATGGCATCGCCTCTACCGTACATCTCGTATTGAGCAAAGATCTCGGTCAGTTTGCTTTTCACTGTACTGGAAGCACTACCGGAATATTTGGTTAATCGTCCTAACTCACGACCAGCATTCGCTGCCATAAACTCATCACTAGCACCGATAGCTGACGAGCGTAGCGCAAAGTCCCCTAGTGCTTTAACAAGCTCAGTCTGATTACCAATGGCTTGCACAAATTGCTCATTCCACTGACCACCAAACAAAATGGTAAATACGCCATTCACTGCATTCCGCATGTACCAGTTCTGAGCGTATTGACTATCCCAGCGAGTGAGCCACTGCGTAACCTGTGGTAGGTAGGCATGCTGGAGCCCTGCACTGTCCATAGTGATAATTACTTCACTGAGCACCTTGCCATGGGGGTCACTGTTCTCATAGAAGTTCGCATTGTTAACGAAGGCATCGACGGCTTCTTTTACTGCAGGGGTCACCCAAGAAAGAAACGAGACCTTGCTGTTGTAAAACTCAGCGTAATAACCTGCTCGTAAATACAGGAACAAAGCTTCAAGCTCATCACTGCCGCCCCCAGCGTAGGCTTTCGCTAAATTGGTCGTGTGCTTTGCAATGTTGTACATGTGCCCAGATTCGAACGCCGCTTCTTGTATTCGACTCTCGGCTGAGAAAAGCGCATTAACACAACTTGCTCCTTGGGTTTTGATTGCGTTGAGCACATCATTGCTACTGTTCGAAGTGAAAGCCTCTACATCACACACGTTTGCGGCCTGCTCCGCAGACCGAGTAGAAAGGGTACGAAGGGTCGGTTTCGGTTGCTGGGGAAGCAGCTTAGTTGGTGCATAATCTGGCAACGCTCTATCATTACCGCTTTGATGAGCGTGATGTTGATATATTTCTGTGACTTGCTGCGATGGCTCACTTAAAGCAAGCGCATTCGTACTAGCAAAGAAGGTCGCTATTGCGACGGTGAGATTTTTTAGTTCCATCTTTATTCTTCTATATGATGAGTTCCTTAAATGCCGTTACCACTTAGGCATCACCATTTACTCTTCTCACGACAAAGAGCACTCTCATATAAAGCGCCTTGAGCTTTAAAAGAAACAATTCATTAACAATCAAACGCTTTGGTCTCAGTTTCTAGTACTCAATCTGCCAGAAGACGAACTTTATAAAATTCACTTGCTTGATAAGGATTTCTCACCTATTGCGCTTTTTCACCAGGATCACTTAACGACGTGACTTACCATAAATGGTTTCACTTTCGTTGAGCTTTCTGGCTGCCTTTCTTTCCGCTCAGAAATGCACTTGTCAATAAATCGCCGAAATAATGAGCAACAACATGCGCTTGTGTAATTTTAAGGTGAATTTTCAAGCCATAACACTCCGTTCTCATTACCTAAACACAAAGTTGTGGTATTCATTCTGCGATTATTTGATCGACTTAAATTAGGATTATCAATATGACTTTGGTTAAGAGATTTATGTTAGGAACATTGCTGTTTTTACCGTCGCTTAGCTATGGCGGTGATTTTGTTTACGTTTGCTCTCTAAAACCTTTTATGGATACATTTTCTCAAGCAGGTCGAACTGAAGCAGAAGCAAGACAAAACGTACGAAGCAGTTGTGAAAAGCAATATGGGGAAGGCAGTATCTTTTGTAAAACGTCTGATGCGAAATGCGAAGGCTCCTCTCTTCGTGGCAGTAGTGATAGTGATGTGAATGATAATGCGTCAGCCGTGATTTATCAGTATCGACACCAAACAGGTCCATCACTGATGCTTAGCCATGACATTTCCGACCTCAGTATGTACAAATTCGATGACAAAATGAGCTCGTTTTCTATCCCTCGCGGATGGCGTGTCCGCTTTTATGTCGATAAAAACTTCCGAGGTGATTACTACACCCGCGATCATGGCTCATACAATGCCGATGGCTTTGAAGATAAGATCAGTTCAATCAAGATCATTTATCGTTAAGCTTCCACGTTTGTACTTTGCTTAAAACAGCCCCTCGGTAAATCGAGGGGTTGTATTATCAAAAAGCGTCGAACTTAATTTGGAAGAAAATCAATAAAGACATCATGACCATTATCAATGGCTCGGTTTTTATACAGCCAATTGTTCTGCTTGATGATTCGTTCAGTCAATTCAAGCCCTAAGCCAAAACCGAGATTGTTCTCTTCTGCATCTTGAGTTGCGCTTTGATTGAATATCACCACCGAGCTGCCGTCTTGCTTTACTTGCACAAAACCATCTGCCGTGTGTTGGAAAGCGTTGCGAACCAGATTGGTGCAAACCATTCGCGCTAACGGTTCAACCAATAACACTTGTTGTCGATCAGTAATAATATCGACGGTTACTTGCTTGCCTTGCAGCAAATAGGACAATTCATCAATGATTTGGGCTAATAAATCTCCCAACACCACTTCTTTGGCAGGGATTTGAGGCGCGTTACCTCGGTTGAGCCACAGTATTGCTTCTGTTAAGTCGGTCATCGTCGCATTTGCACGCGATATCCGTCTGAGCACCTCCTGTTGTTTTTCCACCTCAACTTGCTTTTCACACATCTTCTTTAGCAGTTCGGTATTGGTTTTGGTGACCGCAATAGGTGTTCTCAGCTCATGACTCGCGTAGGCAAGAAATTTCTTCTCACGCTCAACACTTTGCTGCACTGACTCCATGCTTGATTTAACGATATTCGCCAGCACGTTGAGCTCGCTGTAGTGAAAATCTGGAATAGGCTGACTAAGCTGATCCGTCGTCATGTTCTTTGCCCAATTCTTTAACTGTTCAACAGGTGTTGTGACCTTGCGAAAGATGATGATCAAAACCAAATAGAACAGCAATATCGCCACCAACGCGGTAGAAAAAATAATGAAGAAGTGAGGAAATTCATCATCAACGGGGAACTGCTCAGTGCTGTCGTAGAAAGACACTGAGACATATTTCAGCATGCCATTATGCTGCACTTTCATCGCAAACAATGCCATTTTGGGTGGCGAGAAGATCGAACCATCAACAAAATAGTTGGTAAGTGTATTCGTTTCCAAGCTATCACGAGGAATATTCTCACGCACATCTTGGGGCAGATCGCGCCAACGTGAAGCAATGGTAAAGTCGCTGATTTTTACTGGTTCTCCTGGCTGGGTCTCTATAGAGATCGCGTGAGAGAACATCGAGTCTCTTAGTGCGATGTCCATGCCGGAGAAAAAATAGTGCATCGTTAAAATGGACAACACCACAATGGTCGTAATGCCTGTGAGTAATACTGCAAAGAAACTGTATAAACGGATACTGGGTCTGATCTTCACGACACATCTCCTTCTGAGATAACAAAGCCTTGCTTCACCACGGTCTTGATGAGCTTTTTCTGGTGCCCTTGGTCGACGCGCTGACGCAGGTTAAACATGTGAACTTTAAGGCTGTTGCTGTCGGGCTGTTCTTCACCCCAAATTTTGTACATCAACTGCTCACGAGTGACAGGATTAGGGCTCTCACGCATCAGCACTTCTAATATCTTAAAAGAAATCGGAGACAGTAAAACGGACTGCCCTGCTCGATTCACAGTCTTCTTTTGTACATCGATGGTCAGATCGGCAATGGTTAACTTGGTGTTTTGCGCGCTACGTCGTTTAGATAAGGCAATAGTTCGGGCAATCAACTCTTCCATCGCAAAAGGTTTGATAACGTAGTCATCTGCCCCGCGCGAAAATCCCGCAAGTTTGTCGCTCAGCGAGTCTAATGCTGTGAGCATGATGATTGGCGTTTCCAACCCTTGTTCTCGCAGTTTTTCACATACATCTAAGCCGTTCATTCTTGGCAAATTGATATCCAAAATGATCACGTCATAGTCGGTTTTTTCAATCATCTGCAAGCATGCCACGCCGTTCGCCACATGGTCGCAATGGATGTCTTCCAAGGCGAGATAGTCAATCACAGCGCTCGCAAGGTCGTGATCATCCTCTACGATGAGAAGCTGTAAGTGATTGGATGACATGAAATCCCCTTAAATGTTGTTTAGTTGGTGGAATGAACGCTTTGGACTGTGTTTTACCATATCGCAAAAGCGTCCCTAATTTTACTTAACCAACTTTTGGTATTTTGATAAAACTCGACCGCATAAGTGGTCTCTTCACGACGCAAAGAAGGCATCTCGATTTGTGTTTGCTGTTTGAGGCTCTCTTCAACAATGAGCTTATCTGAAGGCAAACGCTCTACAGAAGCGATGAAACGGTAACCGCACTTAGGCACAGTAAGAATATACTCAGACTTTTGACGATTGTCGCACAAGGTCCTTCTTAGCGTTGCAATGGCTTGGGTCAAACTCGCTTCAGTGACTTTAACGTCATTATCCGTCCAAATTCTATCAAACAGAGTTTGCCTCGATAGAGTTTGGTTTGGGTGTTCAATCATCATACTAAGTAACTGATTGCTGTTTTTGCCAAGCACTTTTGTCTCTTCTTCTCGCTCAGTATCCACAATGGTGCCATCAAGAAATGAGTAAACAAATCGACTACCGATAAGAACCGTCATGCTACCACTCTCCATGCTCGTTATTATTTTCGCTTTTTTCGAGAGTGGATACTAAAAAGGATCGGGTTAAGGTTGGGTTAAGACGACTTTAACTGAACGCAAAAAGGGGCGAATTCACTCGCCCCTATTACTTTTGAATCGCCTAGCGTAGCAATACCTTGTTAGACAAGAGCTTGCTTTGGCATCGCTCCTACTTGGCTAACCATTGACGCGACTTAACGCTTAGTTTTGGTTAGCTTGTTCACAAACACAAAGAAGGTCGGCACAAACAACAAGGCTAATAACGTCCCTGATACCATGCCACCAAATACGCCTGTACCAAGTGAATTCTGGATCTCTGAGCTTGCCCCACTTGCGAACATCAGTGGAACAATACCAAAGGTAAACGCCAGAGAGGTCATCAAGATTGGTCGTAATCTCAATTTCGCCGCTTGAATTGCCGCTTCAGCAACCGATAATCCCAGCTTGCGTTGTTGGTTGGCAAACTCAACAATCAATATCGCGTTTTTAGCCGATAAACCGATCAGAGCAATTAACCCCACTTTAAAGAACATATCATTTTGCAGCCCACTTAATGATACCGCCCACGCAGAACCCAATAGCCCAAGCGGTGCGACCAAGACAACCGCAATTGGTATGGTCCAGCTCTCATATAACGCGGCAAGCACTAAAAACACCACCAGCAAAGAGAACAGCAACAAGATCTCCACTTCAGATTCTGCCTGACGTTCTTGTTTGGATAAGTTGGTCCATTCAATACTCACGCTGTCATCGACTTGGCTAGCGACTTCTAACACTGCGTTCATTACCTGTCCGGAGCTGTAGCCCTCAGCCGCCATCGCAGAAGTGTCAGCCGCTTGCATACCATTATATCGCGTCAGCTGTTGCGGCATGGACTTCCAATCGGCTTTGATCAGCTCGGATAAGTAGACCAATTTTCCACTGCTGTTTTGCACCGCAATGCCCAAAACATCTTCGATGTTCATGCGGTATTTCTGGTCCGCCTGCACAATCACCTTCTGCATCCGCCCATGGTTTGGAAAATCATTGACGTAGTTTGACCCCATAGCGGTGCTCAGAGTTTCGCTAATGTCAGAGAACGAAACACCCAACGTCATTGCCTTTTCACGGTCAATATCTAACGCCAGCCCTACCGTATAAGGAGTTGCGTTATAAAACAGCCCTGTCACTTCTGGTCGATCCGTCAATGCTTGGTTGAACTTCTGTTTCAGTTGTTCAAAATCAGCTGCGCTTCTATTTGCTCGGTCTTGCAGTTGAAAGCTAACACCGTTAGTTGCGCCCAACCCTTGGATTGCAGGAGGTAAAGCCGCAAACACCACACCGTCATTAGAGTGCTCACTCATGTACGCGTTAAATGCATTGGCAATGTCCGCACTTGAACGCTTACGCTTATCCCACTCGACTAAGTCTGTAATCATGAGTGCAGAGCCGGAGCCGGAACCCGCAAAACTAAAGCCTAAGACTACGTTGGAAGCGCGCACCTCTGGCTGAGCTAATAGGAACTTTTCAGCAATCGAAACCACTTCTAAGGTTCTTTCTCGGCTCGCATCGGCTGGCAGTTGGATCGACGAAAAGAAGTAACCTTGATCTTCTTCTGGGAAGAAAGTGCTGTTGAGTTGCTGGAACATGTACACCGCACCCACCGATAACACGAGGTAAATCCCCATCATGCGCATCGTTTTATTGGTTGTCTTCGCCACCAACGAGCCATAACGCTGGGTGGAGGATTCAATCGCGCGGTTAAACCAACCCAATAAACCCGTACGCTTGTGCGCATCTTCCTTAATGGGTTTTAACATGGTCGCACACAGCGCTGGCGTCAGGGTTAGCGCCAAAAATGCAGAGAACAAAATCGCAACAGCGATCGACAGTGCAAACTGCTGATAGATTTGCCCAGACGTCCCCGAAGCGAAAGAGATTGGCACAAACACCGCCACCATGACCGCCGTTACCCCAATTACGGCACCGGAGATTTCTTTCATCGCTTTTTTAGTCGCTTCTAAAGGTGATAGTCCTTCTTTTGCCATCAAGCGTTCGACGTTTTCCACCACAATGATCGCATCATCCACAATGATACCGATCGATAGAACAATCCCGAACATAGTGAAAACATTAATCGAAAAGCCCATCAACTTCATGATCACGAACGCACCGCACAAGGCTATCGGTGCGACAATGGCGGGGATAAAGGTGTAAGTAAATCGCTGCAAAAATAGGTACATCACGATAAACACCAAGATCATCGCTTCAACCAACGTCTTAACCACTTTCTGAATGGAGATTTTCGCAAATGGTGCTGCATCACCCGACGCCATGTAGTCGATGTCTTCAGGAAAGGTTTTCTTGAGCTCCTTCATCCGCGCATGAATGCGGTTCGACGTCGCCACCGCATTCGCGCCTGACATCATCTTAATCCCGATACTTGCCGACGATTTGCTATTGATGCGACTGCCAAAGTTATAGCTTTCTTGCCCCAATTCAACGCGCGCCACATCTTTAAGTCGCAGTTGTTTACCATCAGTCGAAGAGCGCAAAATGATGTTCTCAAACTCTTTGACGTTTTTGAGCTGTCCCGACGCGGTCAACGGCGTTACGGTTTTCTGCCCTACTTTTGCAGGCTCTTGCCCTACTTGCCCCGAAGCGATTTGTACGTTTTGCGCGCTGATGGCGCCCGTCACGTCAGACATGGTAAGGTCATAAGAAACTAGCTTTTGTGGATCAACCCATATACGCATCGCGTGCTCGGCAGAGTAAACCGTCACTTTACCAACCCCAGGTATACGCTTGATTTCATCGGTCACATTACGCGCTAAAAAGTCACTCAGAGCCCCTTCTGTCATCTTGCCTGATTTGGAGTACACGCTTAAATACATCAGATCGGAGCTTGAACTCGACTCAACATTCAAACCACTTTGTCTTACGTCTTGAGGTAAACGAGGCTCAACGGTTTTTATTTTGTTCTGCACCGCAATTTGCGCCAGTTCAGGGTCAGTCCCGTAGGCAAACTTCACGCTGATCTGCCCATTCCCAGTCGAATCAGAGCTGGATGTAAACGATTCAATGCCATCAGTACCAAACAACTCACGTTCGATGATCGAAATAACGGTGTCATTGATGGTTTCCGGCGAGGCTCCTTGGTAGCTAAAAAAGACGTCAACCTGAGGCTGACTCACTGACGGAAATCGCTCCACTGCGAGTTGAGTAATCGACACTAAACCCAAAAGCGTAATAAGGATGCCGATCACCCACGCAAAGATGGGGCGGCGAATAAAAAAGTGCGACATAGTGATTACCCATTCAACTGCTTAGTATTGTCATGCCATTCCATTGTTTCGATACTGGTACCGGGAAAAGCGTTCTCACCACCAACGACCACCACTTGCTCTCCCTCATTGACACCACTGGTCACTAAGGTCATGCCGCCAGTATTACCATCGGTCGTAACAAGCCGTTCTTCCAATTGCCCATTTTTCACCACCAACAAGTAAGCCTCGCCCGTCGATTTGTGTTTCACGGCTAAATTGGGAATAGCAAAAGCCTCAACTTCGCCAACGGGGATCTGTGCTCGTACAAATTGCCCAACCAATAATCCGCGTGATGTGTTATCTACGACGGCACGTAATGTCACGTTGCTGGTTTCTTCATCCACATACACAGCGGAATAGACCACCTTACCGGAGAGGATCTGACCGCTGGGCGATATCACTTTTAAGCTGCGATCGGATTGATGGATGTCATCGGTTAAGCGAGAAGCCATAGACGCCGGCACTTGAACATCGAGATACACTTGATCAACCTTACGAATCACCGCTAGCGGCGACGAGTCACTCGGCTTGACCAACGCACCTTCAGTGATCAGCTCTTCACCTATCACACCGTCAATTGGAGCGGTTACGACGGTACGCTCTAAATCGAGTTTGGCTTTATTAAGCTGCGCTTTGCGGCTCATCCATTGCCCTTTCGTTGTACCAACACTAAAACGCGCATCATCTAAGTTCTGCTGACTGGCAAAATCGGTCTCACTGAGCTTTTTCAATCGCTCATATTGCGCTTGTGCTTTTTTATAAGCGTTTTCAGCTTCAACCACGTTAGCACGCTGGGTTTCGACTTCAATTTGGTAGGAGTCAGCATCGATTTGATATAAGGGTGTGCCTTTCTTCACAAAGTCCCCTTGGGTGAATAACCTTGCTTCGATGATCCCCTCGACTTGAGGGCGTATTTGCGCAATTTTGATGGGATTTACGCGCCCTTGCACTTGCTCATACAACGCCGTCGTCGTGGATTTGGCAACAACAGTAGAGAGTTTTACAACCTGAGCAAATGCTGCCGGACCTTCTTGACTGGCTTCTTCAGAAGCGGAAGATGGATTGCACCCTGTAGTTATAAGAGCGGCGGCAATCATCACCGCAACCAAAGACTTTCTGTACATGTTTCTTTCTCACAATCAGATGACACGTTTTCGTCACTTAACTTGAATTCGCTCCCAAGGATGGAGCAGTGTGAGAACGGAAACTAGCAGCGGCTTGGTTAAGACAGGGTTAAGAGACCAAGCAATATCAGGCAATAACGTAAAGAGGGCGACATGCGTGTGACTTTTCGAATACCTTAAACGCAGTTACACTACGCACTCTTTTCTTTTTCCGATTCATTCCCATGACTGACGCTGATATCGAGCTGCAACACCTTTGGTTGGAAGTCCAAGCTGAGCGCTGGCAGAACCTGTCACGCTTTTTGTTTAGCTATTACTGCTACAAACACAACCTCGTGAGTAAAACCAATAAAGTGTGTTGGGAAACTGCCCGTGCATCACTACCTTGTTCTAAAACGATTACCGAGCGCAAACATGCGGTTATCGAACCATTGATACCGGAAGATACGGTCCTTGGACTATTAAAAACCATCAGTAAAGATGGCGACATGAGCTTTGAAATAATGGCGAGCACACTCGACACATTTTTGCGCTATGTTGTGATCAGCAAACAAGAAAAAGCCCAGCTTAAACCCAACATGCCGGCAAGTTGGTATCAGCTAGAGAACAAGCCATTAATGGCTCGTTTTGAACTCGCGGGTATTGTCATTTAAGGTACGTCGATGCAATTACAAACCCTAGGTAAAGGACGCTTTGAGGCGCAATGGAGTGACGATAAACATCTCATCGAAAAAACGATCCGAGATTGCATCTGTACGCGCCGAATTTTTGATGAAAACGAAAAGCTCCTCACCCAAGGTGAGCATGTCGAAAACTTATATCTGGTCGATTCAGGACGCATCTCTATGGGCGTTACAGCAAGAAACGGCAAAACCTTTCTGCTTGGTACGCTTGAGTGTGAACAACAAGTCTTTGGTGAGATGGAGTTCTTTACTGGCTACCGCTGCCAAATGGACATCGTTCCGGTAGAACCGGTTGAAGTTGCGATTATTGACGCGCAAAAGCTGCAAAAATGCTTGTTAGAACAGCCTCGACTGTCGCTTTACTTTGCCAGCGCCATCGCGATTGATTACCAAGATACGGTGGAGATTCTTTCTCGCCGATTACTCTACCCAATCACCTATAACGTAGCGTACGACATTTATCATCAGTATCTAAATGACCTGCCAGTGGATGGGTTCCAAAAGAACTATTTGGAAGCGGAGCGATTTGCCACCTCAGATCGTGTGTATCGTCGCGCGGTGAAAGAACTAGAGAACAAAGGCTTTATCGCTAAAGAAAAGAAAGGATTACGTATTCTCAACTTAGAAGGACTGCGTAATTTTGTTGAAGAATAGCTAAGTTCTTCAATCGTAAATGAGAAAAGGTCTGCATGGTGCAGACCTTTTTGTTCTCTTACTTAATTTCATTTAAGCGATTTGCGTTTGCTCTACTGTCTTAAACTTCATTGAAACCACCAGCATTGCGACGACCACTGCGTAAATAACTGGGATAGCGTACATCACGGTTTGCAGACCAACCACGCTTTCCATTACCGAACTGATAGCTGGGCTGAACATCGCGCCCGCACTGCCGCTGATTAAGATGTAAGACACGTTTTTACTAGTTGCATTGCGCACAAACGATACTCCATAAGCGATGAAAGCATTGTAAAGCGCTGCACAAGCAAAGCCGTAACCATAAGTCAGGTATGAGAGCCATTCTAGTTTATCCGTAGTAACGATAACGCTGGTGATCACCATAGCAACAGAGATGATGGTCAGTAAGAAAGTTTGAATCTTCATACGTGAAACAATCACGGTAGAAACTAATGCGCCAACCAGAGCCGCAGACCAGTATTGAGTGATGATGTTGCCCGCTTGCTCAAATGGGATATCAAACTTCTCTTTCACGAACATTGGCGCCCAAGTTAAGAAGGTGTACAACGCAAGCATACCTAGGAACAAACCTACGCCACCGCTGATGATGCCGAAGTTCCATTCAGATTTTGCTTCTTGTTCAGAGCCGCTTTCACCACCACATTGGTTAAAGTTAGTCAGCAAAGCAACAAACATGGTTGCCAACGCCACAACGCCCACGCTTAGGTAACTGATGCTCCAGTTCATTGCGTTCGTCAGCGCGTAAGTGGTGATCAATGGGAAGACGACGCCAGCAATGTTAAAGGTCGCGTCTTGAACCACCAGCATGGTGCTTTGAATTTTGTCTTTCCATACCGATACAACGATAGTACCCGCGATACAAAGACCGACACCACCACAGAAGCCAATCACAGTCATGCCAAGCATCACGATAAACAGAGATGGCGCGACGTATAGACTCAGTGCTGCTGCGGCAATCGCACCGTAACACAATACGGTCATGCGTTTGATGCCGACTTTTTCAATCAAAAAGAAAGCCGCGATAGTACCGGCAAGTGCGCCGCCGTTTAATAGCGAGAAAATCGATGCGACTTCGTTAACGTTCGCATCAAAGGTGTTGGCAAGCGGTTCAACCAACATACCAAATTGGGTCGCAAAACCCGCCATGATGAAGTTGGCGAGAAAGCTAATTGCGGTGAGTGTTATTTTATTTTTCATAATTCACTCCAAGGGCTCATGAGATAGATGTTCTTAGTATTAGAGAGAGCCGACTAACCAGCTCTCAAAGAAAACTTAATTGTAGGGTTAAGCTTTAATCGCAGTTTCTAGCGCAATTTCAATCATGTTGTTGAAAGAAAGCTGACGCTCTTCTGCTGTGGTTTCTTCGCCAGTAATGCAGTGATCAGACACGGTCAAAATCGCCAGCGATTCAATGCCGAATTGGTGTGCTAAGCCGTACAAGCCCGCCACTTCCATATCCACACCAAGCACCCCAAAGCGCTCTAGGGCTGGGATCATGTCTTCATCCGGATCGTAGTAAAGATCGCCAGTGAAGATGTTACCCACTTTTACATCAATGCCCTTCTCTTTCGCAGACATGTAAGCGTTGTGCAGCAGTTCAAACGTTGCAGACGTTGCCATATGGTAGCCACTGCTGCGCTTAGCATTCGTCGGTGAATCTGTGCCTGCCGCTTGGGCTAGGATAACGTCACGCATGTGAACGTCTTTTTGCGTCGCGCCGATGCTGCCGATTCGGATGATGCGTTTCACACCAAAGTCATTAATCAGCTCGTGACCGTAAAGCACCATTGATGGAATGCCCATGCCGTGCCCCATCACTGAAATGCGCTGACCTTTGTAATAACCGGTGTAGCCCAACATGTTACGAATGTCCGTAACCAGTTTGGCGTCATCTAGGTAGGTTTCAGCGATGTATTTCGCGCGTAGCGGATCGCCCGGCATGATAACAGTTGAAGCAAAATCTTCTGCAGAACCTGCGATATGAGCAGTCATAATGTTTTCCTCGTTCGTTCTGATGGCGCAATCATAATGAGGAAGCAGGACAAAGTTTCAGGACAAAAGTCCGGTTTGAAAGTACGAGCTCTCATAACTGAGCAAAGCGTCAGTATTCAACGAAAAAAGCGCCCACAAGGAGGCGCATTCGGTCAAAAAAGTGAGTAATTCTTTGCAGAGAAAGCTCAGGGTAACCGCAAAATGGCTTGTTGCTTTAACTAGATTTATTCTTGAATGCCGCGGATGCGCACGTTTCGTCTGCGCAGTATTTCTAGCGTGACGAGCAGACACACCGACATAAAAATCAACAGTGTCGCGACGGCAAGTATCGTCGGACTGATTTGCTCGCGAATGCCAGACCACATTTGTCTTGGTACGGTTTTTTGCTCCGCCCCCGTTAAGAACAGCGCGACCACCACTTCATCAAACGAAGTGCCGAAAGCAAACAAGCCGCCGGAGATCATACCCGGGCGTATTAGAGGAAACGTCACGTGCCTAAAGGTATACACCGGATTAGCTCCAAGGCTAGCAGCGGCTTTAACTAAGCTGTGGTCAAAACCACTCAGTGTTGCCGTTACCGTGATCACCACAAACGGTGTACCAAGTGCAGCGTGAGCCAAAATGATGCCGATGTAAGTCTGGGAAAGTCCTAAGCGCGTATAGAAGAAATACATAGCTGCCGCCGAGATGATCACCGGAACAATCATTGGCGAGATCAGTAGCGCCATAATAGCATTGCGAAACGGCAAATTACTGCTGGCTAATCCTAGTGCCGCTAATGTGCCAAGCGCTGTGGCAATCAAAGTTGCCATCAAAGCGATAAAAGTGCTGTTTTTGAGCGCTAACAACCACTGCTCGTTGGTGAACATCTCGTGGTACCAACGCACTGAATATGCCTCGGGATCGAGATTAAGCATGTCCTCAGTAAAGGTAAAATAAGGTGTGGCATTAAACGATAAAGGAATGATGGTTAAAATCGGTGCAATAAGGAAAAACAGCACTAAACCGCAAAAAACCAAATACCAAGCGTACGCAACTCTCTCGCCTTTGGATGCATAATTCGGCAAACCCATAATTACCCCCCTACCTTGATATTATTAATGCCCACGACGCGGTTGAACACATAAAACAGCGCTAACACCACAAACAACAATAATCCGCCTAAAGCCCCTGCCATGCCCCAGTTCAGTGAGGTTTGCATGTGATAAGCAATCATGTTGGAAATCATCTGTCCGCTTCGCCCACCTACCAATGCTGGCGTGATGTAAAAGCCGATGGAAAGAATGAAGGTCAACAGCGCGCCTGCGCCAATACCGGGTAGCGTCAGCGGCATATAAACTTTGGTAAATGCGACTAAAGGCGTGGCACCGAGTGAACGAGCTGCGCGGAAGTATGTCGGACTAATGCCCTTCATCACGCTATAAAGCGGTAAAATCATAAACGGCAAAAGGATGTGAACCATCGATACCACGGTGCCAAACGTATTGTGGATCATTTGAATCCGTTCCGACGTTAAGCCAGACCAAATCAGTAAGTCGTTAATCACACCTTGGTTTTGCAACAACACAATCCAAGACGTAGTCCGAACAAGTAGCGAAGTCCAAAATGGCAAAAGAACAACGATCAACAATAGGTTTGCGCGCTTGTCTGGTAAGTTTGCTAACAAGTACGCTACGGGGTATGCCATTACCAAGCAAATGAGCGTGATTAAGACCGACATCCAAAAGGTTTTAAAGAAAAGGTCGACGTAGATCTGGCGTTTTTCTGGTTGCGCTTCAATTTCACCAAACTCATTCACTTGCATGTCTAATGCCGCTAAGTAGTGGCTCAATGTAATGGCACCGCTGAGGTTCTTAAACGCCGCCCAATACTTAGTTTCTGTCCAGCGTTTATCGAGCTTGGATAACTCAGTCATCGATGCTGGCAATGACTCAAGGCGAGATAACTTTCTTCCGGTTTTCATCATTAAGCTGCGCATTCCGGAAACTTCAATATTCATGCGATTGGCGATTTTTGGCAGCGTTTTGCTCTGATACAAAGCCAATAGCTCATTAGAAAACGCAGTGATCACTTCTGGGTGCGGCTGACCTCGATAGTCCCAGCTTTCCAGCGCTTGAATAGTGTCTGGTAATGCTTGAGGTATGGCTCGATTGTCGACACTGCGATACAGCATTTCTAAGATGGGAAATGCAAAGGTGAGTAAAATGAAACACACCAAGGGCACAGTAAGCATGATCGAACGGATGGTTTTTCTCCGTTCTGCTTTTTGCAGCTGAGCTTTGAGATCGTGTTCTTGCTCATGAACTTGGCGCTCGATTTCCAATACCGAGTCCAACGAGGTTAGCTCTCGACTCATGCTGCCTCCTCATTGCATTCCGTTTGCGGTTGAGATTGAGGTTGTGAGCAATCAAGCGCATGGCAATCTTCACTTTGCCAGCCGATGCGGCATTGTGCGCCGGGAGTAAGTGAGAGATGGGTGCGATTGTCATTTGGTACTTTGACGACGAGTTTGCCGACTGTCTCGACGTCAACCACTAAACGATAATGATCACCATGGTAAATGAGCTCACGCAAGATACCGGAAACTTGGTTATCACACTGATCGCCATCAGACTGAAGGATGATTTTCTCCGGTCGAATAGAAAGTGTGGTGCGCTGCCCTCGCTCTTTGACTCTTACAGGTTTCGCATTGAATGCCGCTTTCCCGACCTGCACTTGGCAGCGAGCATCATCTAGCGTGTTTACAATACCGGTAAGTTGGTTGTTCTCACCAATAAACTGCGCCACAAACGCATTGCTTGGCGATTCGTACAACTCAGTTGGCGGCGCCAATTGCTGCACTTCGCCATGGTTAAATACCGCAATGCGATCAGACATCGTCAGCGCTTCATCTTGATCGTGCGTCACGTACAAAATGGTGATGCCGAGCTTTTCGTGAAGATGCTTTATTTCCATCTGCATTTGCTCGCGAAGCTGCTTATCCAACGCACCCAACGGCTCATCCATCAACACAAGTTTTGGCTCGAACACCAAGGCTCTGGCGAGGGCGACGCGCTGTTGCTGACCGCCAGATAACTGCTTGGGATAACGACTGGCAACGTGCCCTAGCTCCACCATGTCTAATGCGCTTTGCACTTTACTTTCAATGGTTTCCCTGTCGAGCTTGCGAACCTTCAGCGGGAAGGCAAGGTTTTCAGCAATGGTCATATGGGGAAAGAGCGCATAGTTTTGAAATACCATGCCGATGTCTCGCTTATGCGGAGCAAGGTTGTTCACCGGCACGCCATCAATATAAATTTCGCCGCCAGTGGCAGTTTCAAACCCTGCCAGCATCATTAAGCACGTGGTTTTGCCCGAACCGGAAGGTCCAAGCATGGTGACAAACTCGCCAGGGGCAATATCTAAGTTAAAATCTTTTACAACCAAGTTGGTGCCATCGTAAGTTTTCTTAACGTGTTGAAAGCTGACATAGTCCTTGTTCGCCGAATTCATGGCTTCCCTCCTCTCACTTTTTTGAACATCAAGAATAAGCAGAGCGTCACTTAACGCCCTGCTAAGCAGCTTAGTTATAGATTGTATTTAGTTAGATCTAGACGAGTAGCAAGCGCATGCTCGACCAATTGAATCACCTGTTCACGCTCTGCGCCTTGCAAGATTTGACGAGGGGCACGAACTTGCTCAGAGCCGCGTCCACACACTTGCTCTGCCAACTTGATGCACTGAACCAAAGTTGGGATGGTGTCTAAACGCAGCAATGGTAGGAACCAGCGGTAAATCTCCAACGCTTCTGCGTAACGACCTTGACTTGCCAACTTGTAAATCGCTACTGACTCTTCAGGGAATGCGTTGGTTAAGCCGGAGATCCAGCCTGTTGCACCTAGCATTAGTGATTCAAGCGCAATGTCATCTACGCCGCTGAATACGGTAAAGCGGTCGTCAAATTGATTGTAGAGTTCTGTAATGCGGCGCGTATCGGTAGTGGACTCTTTCACCGCCACAATGCTTTCAAATTCAGCCAACTTCGCCATGATGTTGAGATTGACATCCACACCGTAAGAAACTGGGTTGTTGTAAATCATGATTGGCATTTCTGGCGTTGCTTGCGCCAAAGTGCGGTAGTAATCAAAGGTCTCGCTTTCTGACGTGCGGTACACCATTGCAGGCATCACCATACAGCCATCAATACCGATTTTTTGAGCGTCTTTCATATAGTCAATCGCTGCAGTGGTAATGGACTCTGCCGTACCAGCAATCAAAGGTACACGACCATTGACCACTTCTTGTGCTGCCTGCAATACCTGACGTTTTTCTTCTGGATACAAGGCGCAGTTTTCTCCTACTGTACCCAAACAGATGATGCCGTTGACGCCATCCTTAATTTGGTTATCGATAACGGTTTGTGTTGCATCTAAATCAATTGACTGATCGTGACGAAACTGAGTACTGACCGCTGGATAGACACCTTTCCATTCTACTTTCATTAACTTTCTTCCCTATATGTATATTGTATGCAATTTTAGAAGGCGAGCGAAAACGCTCAAACTAGGCTGATGCCGCTTTCTTTCAATACCGCTTGTACGGCGGCTAAATCGGCTAAGGCACTGCCCACCGATTTGTATAAGGTGATCGCCTCATCACTCTGACGCCCTCTTACTTCTTTGGCGCAAAGCTGTGGCAACTCTCCTTTAATCTGCTCGACGTTAAACACGCCCTCTTGGATTGGGAGCAGTAAATCCCCTGCTTCCGCTAACACATTAATACGGCTATCAACATACACCTGTGCGCGTTGGACAACTGTCGAGTCACACTCTCGTTTATCCGAATCATGATTACCCACTAAGTCGATATGTGTGCCGGGTAGAACCTTTGCACCATCAAACAGTGGTGTAGCGGAAGCGGTTACACAACTAATGATATCAACGTGTTCAAGAGTCTCATCGACGCTCTCAACCACCGATACCGCAAACTGACGCTCGATTGGCAAGGATTGATACTCTGGCGAAGAGACAATGCGATCGACGGTAGCCATCGCTTTGTCCAAGTTGCGTCCCCAAACATAAACCTGTATAAGGGGGCGAACCGCAGCATACGCCCACGCAAAATATGGTGCCAGATTGCCAGTTCCGCATATCAGCAACCGAGAGGCGTTTTCACGCGCTAGGTAATCCGCAGCTAATGCAGACGCCGCCGCTGTACGCCAAAAAGTCAGCACTTTTCCATCGACCAATGCGACGGGTTGACCGTCTTCTCTTTTAAACACCAAGATTTTGGAAGCCAGCGTATCTTTGCCATCTGCTGGGTTTTGCGGAAAATAGGTAAAAGCTTTAACCGCGATTAAGTTTTGGTTCCATGCGGGCAGCAAAGCGAATGCCTCATACTTACCTTCTTCCAAAGGCATCACTCTTCGTTGGGGAATAGCAGCTGGCTGGGCATAAGTTTCTCGCATGGTTTCAATCAATGACTTCATGCTCAAACACGTGGCAACTTGCTGCGCATCGATAACGTTCATGGCTTCTCCAAAGCAAATAAGGGGGGGACATCAGAGGCGGAACTTTTGATTATCAAGCCCGCCCCTTCAGAGGTAACACTCAACTGAGTTAGCGCTTAGTTAACGCCTAATTAAGCAGCCACGTATTAAACTCTTCATTGAGTTCATCGGCATAATCCGACCACCACTCGTCATCAATCAAAAAGGCTGTTTTAAAGTTCTGCGGTGCGGTAGGCAGGTTTGCCAAAATCTCAGGACTTACTTGTGCCGAAGACGACTTGCGGGTTGGACCATAAGCAACGTATTTTGCTTGGTCAGCTAAAGGCTTGGTACCCGACGAAAAGGCGATGAAATCGAGCGCTAACTTGGTGTGCGCACTGCCTTTTGGAATCGCCCAGCCGTTCATGTATCCCATTTGGTGATCCCAAATGATGCGAAATGGCTGACCTTCATCTTGTCTGGCATTATGGATACGACCGTTAAATGCCGAGGCTATTACCACTTCTTTGTCGGCGAGCATTTGTGGTGGCTGAGCACCTGTGGTCCACCACAACACTTGTGATTTGATGGTATCGAGCTTGGCAAATGCTCGCTCGCGCCCTTGTTCGGTCTCTAGCAAGGCATAAACCTCTTCAGGCTTCACGCCATCCGCTAACAGCGCCCACTCTAAGTTACCTTGAGGCTGCTTTTGTAGCGCACGTCGACCAGGAAAGTTCTGCAAATCAAAAAGGTCGGTCAACTTGCTTGGTGCGGCTTTACCTTTAAATGCCTCTTCATTTACCGCGAGTACCGTCGAAACCACAATCGAGTTGATTGCGCATTCGTGAATCGCTCCTTCAATGAAGTCTTGTTCTGCTGGCGTGCCATCCGCACCCGGCGGCAAAATACTTGGATTAACAGGCTCCAACAGCCCTTCTGCACAGCCGCGTACAATGTCTGGCTTGTCTAGTGATACCAGATCCCAGCGCACATTATTGGCTTCTACTTGTGCTTTGATTTCGGCTAAACCACCACTGAAGTCTTCTGAGACAATCTCAACGCCCGTCTTTTTGATAAAAGGTTTGTGGTACGCCTCAACCTGGCTCTTGGTAAACGCACCGCCCCAAGACACAATCGTTAATTTCTCTTCTGCGTGTGCAGAGGTCCCCAACAGCATTCCTGAAATCAACATCGCCAGTGGTGCTTTCGTCATTCGTGACATGTTTTACTCCTTTGGTCGTTTTCTGGAGGTATCCGGATACGGCTGCTGGACACCTTGTTGTTAAATTTTCGTTAACATTAGCATTAAATATATTTTATACAATATTCAATCTTAAATTTTTTAAGCGAATCGCTTGAGCGTAAATGGTGAAAGATCAACCGATGGTTTTTTGCCTTCGACAAGCTCCAAAATGAGATCGGCGGTAATTGCAGCTTGGGTTAATCCAAGGTGCTGATGTCCAAATGCCAGCAGCACTTTTCCTTCACAAATCTGGTCAATCACAGGTAACGAATCCACTGTTGAAGGTCGGTTTCCCATCCACTTTTCTTGTTGTTTGAGAGGGTTTAATCCACTTTCGAACATTGCATCGCCTTGCTGATACAGCATCTCGGCACGCTTCATATTCGGGGGAGATTCTACATGCGCATACTCCACTGTTCCCGCTAAACGCAGCCCACTCGCCATCGGCGTCATGATGAATTTTCGGTCGGCAGAGCTGATCGGAAACGGCAACGCTTGCCGTTTATCATCCATCATTAAGTGGTACCCTCGCTCGGCTTGAATGGGCACTGCGATACCAGTTAATTGCTTCACTAAAAGCTTGGAATGTACCCCGGCAGCAACGATGATACGGTCGAATGAATATTGACTTGATTCCACCGACACTTGCCCGAATTTACTTAGAGCATCAATCGTTTTATTAACAATGGTTCCACCCTGCTTCTCAAATGCATCATAGAGCTCAATGCAGATGGAATAAGGGTCTAACGTATGTCCCGTTTCAGGAAAAAACACACCATGGCGAACCTGGTGAGTGATCTCTGGAAGCTGTTCACGGATGGTTTTCTGCGTCCACACTTGATACTTCACGCCGTGTTTTTTTAGCTCTTCCAGCGTACTTTGATAACGTTCGAACAGCCGTTCACTTTCAAAGGTCAATAACGAGCCATCCATTTTGATCCGGTCTTTTTTCTCGATGGAATCGAGTAACTGTTGCCAGCTTTTTACTGCTCTTGAATTGAGACTTTTGATGGCGTTGGTCGAAGGCTCTGTCGACGATGGTTTGGCTTTTGATAAGAATCGAAGCATCCAACCCATAGTGGAAGGGAGATCTTGCCATCGGATAGAAACCGGACTTTTTGGGTTCAATAGCATCTTAGGTAACTGAGGAATAAGACCCGGTGTTGCGAGAGGAAAAACTTGCTCAGTGGCAATGTGTCCTGCGTTCCCTTTCGAGCAACCATTTCCCACGCCATTCGGGTCGAATAGCGTCACCTGATGCCCTTGTTGCTGCAATTTTAAGCCAATTGCCAAGCCGATGATCCCCGCGCCTACTATCGCTATATTTTGATTTCCAGTTTCTTCCTTGACCAACATGAATATGCTCCAAGTCACATTTGAAAAAGCAGATTGTATACAATATATTTTACATCACGATAACATTAAGCCCGTTCGATTCAACCCATTTTTTCAGCAAGGAGCGAAAAATGAGACAAGGAACCTTTTTCTGTATCGATGCCCACACCTGTGGCAACCCTGTCCGATTAGTGGCAGGCGGTGTTCCTCCGCTTAAGGGCAATACCATGAGTGAGAAGCGCCAATATTTCTTGGAACACTATGATTGGATTCGTCAGGCATTGATGTTTGAACCTCGTGGTCACTCCATGATGTCAGGTTCTGTTGTTTTACCGCCTTGTAGTGACAATGCTGATGCCTCGATTTTGTTTATCGAAACCAGCGGCTGCTTACCAATGTGTGGGCACGGCACAATAGGTACCGTCACCACAGCAATTGAGAATCGGCTGATCACACCAAAGGAAGAAGGTCGTTTGATCCTTGACGTTCCTGCTGGACAAATCGAAGTGCATTACCAAACAAAAGGTGACAGGGTCACATCAGTTAAGATCTTTAACGTTCCTGCTTACCTTGCTCACCAAGATGTCACCGTTGAAGTAGAAGGACTGGGAGAAATCACTGTCGATGTTTCTTATGGAGGCAACTACTACGTGATTGTCGACCCACAAACCAACTATGCCGGTCTTGAGCACTACTCACCTGATGAGATTTTGATGCTCTCCCCCCGAGTTCGTGAAGCCGTTTCAAAATCGGTGGAATGTGTGCATCCAGATGATCCAACCGTGTGTGGCGTCTCTCACGTGCTTTGGACAGGTAGCCCTACTCATGAAAACGCAACCGCTCGCAACGCGGTGTTTTATGGCGACAAAGCCCTCGACCGCTCCCCTTGCGGCACAGGCACCAGTGCCCGTATGGCGCAGTGGCATGCCAAAGGCAAACTCAAACAAGGTGAGGGCTTTGTCCACGAAAGTATTATCGGCAGCCTGTTTAACGGACGTATTGAAGGCGTCACTGAAGTGAACGGGCGAGCAGCCATTCTGCCTAGCATCGAAGGTTGGGCGCAAGTGTATGGACACAACACCATTTGGGTGGATGACGAAGACCCATACGCGTATGGATTTGAAGTGAAATAAGGACAGTAAGGAATCACAATGAACCCGCAAACCGACAACGTTTTTTACGCGACCAACGCCTTTACCGGTGAGGCGCTCCCTTTAGCTTTTCCTGTTCATACGGAAGTTGAGGTCAATCAAGCCGCTACTGCAGCGGCAAAAGTCGCACGCGATTTTCGCCGCTTAAATAACAGTAAGCGCGCTAGTCTGCTTCGCACGATTGCCAGTGAATTAGAGGCAAGAAGTGATGACATTATCGCCCGAGCCCATTTAGAAACGGCGCTTCCCGAAGTACGCCTGACAGGAGAAATCGCTCGTACAGCGAATCAACTTCGCTTATTCGCTGACGTAGTCAATTCTGGCAGTTATCACCAAGCCATTCTTGATACGCCAAACCCAACTCGCGCCCCACTACCTAAGCCAGATATTCGTCGCCAACAAATTGCGCTGGGTCCTGTCGCGGTATTTGGAGCATCCAACTTTCCGTTGGCTTTCTCTGCTGCTGGTGGAGATACTGCTTCTGCCCTCGCAGCGGGTTGCCCGGTGATTGTAAAAGGTCATACTGCGCACCCAGGTACAAGCCAAATCGTTGCAGAGTGTATCGAGCAAGCGCTGAAACAAGAGCAACTACCACAAGCGATTTTCACCTTGCTGCAAGGAAATCAGCGTGCTTTAGGACAAGCTCTAGTCAGCCATCCTGAAATAAAAGCGGTGGGCTTTACTGGATCGGTTGGTGGTGGACGCGCCCTGTTCAACCTAGCGCAGCAGCGACCTGAGCCAATCCCGTTCTATGGTGAACTTGGTGCGATTAACCCGACGTTTATTTTCCCTTCTGCAATGAGAGCCAAAGCAGATTTAGCGGATCAATTTGTTGCCTCAATGACCATGGGATGTGGGCAATTTTGTACAAAACCTGGCGTAGTGTTCGCGCTGAACACACCGGAAACACAAGCGTTTATTGAAACCGCGCAATCCCTCATTCGCCAACAATCCCCTTCTACTCTACTTACTCCCGGAATCCGTGATAGTTACCAATCACAGGTCATCAGCCGAGGCTCTGACGACGGAATTGACGTCACTTTTTCTCAAGCGGAGTCCCCTTGTGTTGCCTCGGCTCTCTTTGTTACAAGCAGTAAAAACTGGCGCAAACATCCTGCGTGGGAAGAAGAGATTTTTGGTCCACAATCGTTGATCGTCGTTTGTGAAGATGTGGCAGATATGCTTTCGCTCAGTGAAACGCTGGCAGGCTCGCTAACCGCGACAATTCATGCAACAGAAGAAGATTACCCACAAGTATCGCAGCTCATCCCTTGTTTGGAAGAGATTGCCGGACGACTGGTATTTAATGGCTGGCCGACAGGCGTAGAAGTCGGTTATGCCATGGTGCATGGCGGCCCTTATCCCGCATCGACCCATTCGGCTTCGACTTCTGTTGGTGCAGAAGCCATTCACCGCTGGCTACGTCCGGTGGCTTATCAAGCGTTACCAGAAAGCTTACTGCCCGATTCGTTAAAAGCAGAAAATCCATTGGAGATCGCGCGCGCAGCAGATGGCAAAGCAGCTCACAGTTAAGTCATTGGCTCAAAAAGGCACCAGTTGGTGCCTTTTATTTCACGCCACATCTCAAAACCTTCGCTTGCAGTTGGCTTAATCCAGAAAAACAATAAACTAAAGAAATTGGATACAATATTTATTTTTGACGGGAGACTTCAATGTCACAAAAACCTGTTTTTAAGACCCGCACTCAACTGGTTGAGGAAGCGATTCGAACTCAGATCCTTAAGGGCGAGTTAAAAACTGGTCAACCTTTACGTCAGGACGCGTTGGCAAAAGAGTTTAATGTTAGCCGCATTCCCGTTCGTGAAGCGTTAGTGCAATTGGAAGCACAAGGATTAGTGAGTTTTGAGCCTCATAAAGGGGCAACAGTAACCGAGCTCTCTCCAGATAAAATCGACGAGTTGTTCGAACTGCGCGCCGTAGTGGAATGCCACATTTTAGAGCGTGCGATTCAGAACATGACTGACGAAGATCTCGAACGCGCACGTAAAGTCCGTGAACGTTTTGAAGCGGTAGTCAACAGCGGCGATGAAGTAGAAGAATGGAGCAACTACAACTACGAATTCCATAAAGCGCTGTATGCCCCAGCAAACATGCCAGAAACCATGGATGTGATTTACAGCCTCAACACTAAGTGCGACCGCTACATTCGCATGCAACTGCTGTTCACTACGGGCATTCAAAAGGCAGAGCAAGAGCATTTGACCTTGTTCGAAATGTGTCAAAACCGCGATGTGGACGGCGCTAAGTATCTGCTGAAAAAACACATTTTGGAAGCTGGCACCGCCATTCGTAACTTGTTGTTGGAACAACAAAACACATCAAAATAAGCTCAGCAGCTAAGGTGGTGTTAAGAAATGAATGTCGGACCTAAATTTCTATTAGCGGCGCTGCGACAAAAGATCAAAGATGAGGGGCTGTGCTACAGCTCTTTGTCGGAGAAAAGCGGTATTCCCTTGTCGAGCATCAAACGCCACCTTCATAATCCTTCTTTGGGCTTGGATAAAATCCTTGTCTATCTCAACTATTTAAACACCGATCTTATTGAACTAGCCAACCTCGCCAATCAGCTTCAGCATGAGAACGAACAAATGCTGACTGAAGAGCAAAGCGCGTTATTTCTTGAACACCCCTACCTTCTCGACTTTATCTATATGGTGACGTCTCGTAACCTCGACCCGCAAGACATTGCGAAAACCTATCAGTTATCAGAAACCAGTCTGCGTTTTTATCTGCGGATCGCGGAAATGCTAGGTTATGTTGAAGATTTTGGTGATGGGCTGTTCTACCGTTCTGGGCGACGCTTTTTGATGGAAGAAGGCTCTGAACTCGACTCATTATTCCGTGAACGCTTCCAAAAAGAATCCTTATCTCACGAGGTAAGTCCGGGGATTTGTGTCGGTCGTATTCGTTTGACCAACGCACAACGCCAACAACTAGAAGAAGAAGTTTACAACAAGCTGGTTAAGCTCAATGCGATCAATACTTCTAATGATGATGGTGAACTCACCAACGTATTAATGCGTTGTACTCCTGGAGCACAAATTTTCTTCTCTGACGGACTGCCTGACATTGACGGCGACCTATTAAAATATGTCGCACAACTCACCAATAAAAAAAATTAATATGATTGTTATTGAACTTCAATCGATTTTATATTGATTTTCAATTTAATATTAATTATCGAATTTAAAATCGACAACTAGCTACTTTTAATTCACCGCAGTTAATATCGTTTATATCTCGTCTGCGATGACAATATTTCGACCATTGAGTTTTGCTTTATATAAGCACTGGTCTGCTTTATCTAAGTAATAACGAATATCCAAATTCGGTTCTGGACACTGAGTGAACACACCAATTGAACTGGTTAATATGTGACTTTGAGCACTGGTTTCACAAATAATAGAAAGCTCGGCTGTGGCTTTTCTAAAAGCCTCTGCGCGGTTGATTGAGGTTTTATGTTCAGACCCCACAATCACAACTAGAAACTCTTCCCCACCAATTCTAAACACGATGTCATCGAGGTCATTAAAGTGAGCAGACAACAATGCGCCTACTTTGGTGATCGCTTCATCCCCTTTTAGATGACCAAACTGATCATTTAGTTGTTTAAAGTAATCTAAATCAATGGATACAAAGCTGACGAGTTGGTTAGTGTCTTGTGCTTTATTAAGAATATCTGGCGTCATGATATTGAAGTATCGGCGATTGTACAGACCCGATAATTCATCAGTAATAGCGAGTTCTTGCAGCTTTTTATTGAGACATCTCAATTCTTTCTCAGCAACAAAGCGACGATGCTTTTCTCTCACTAATTCAATAGATTGACTTGATACCTCAAAATACATTTTAAGTACAGTATCGGCGACCAAGCCATTGATACCTTGCAAAGTGTCGACAGCATTCACTTTCGCCGCCTCTAAAGAGTCACTCGACTCTAACTCTCTTACTGCCACGCTCATTTTTTTATCGTCACCAATAATATGGAACACGAGCCAACGCACTAAGAACTGTAGGATATGCTCAATAGATTCTTGCCAGTTGAGATCTTTCGACTCCGCTTGGATTTTTATGACTTCATCAACAAAAGAGGCATGGCTCTTCTTATGCTCATCATTCCAAATATCATCAGAAAAGTATTCATTCCATACACTTTCTTCATATGAAAAGTGATATTGAGCATAGTCTTTTAACTCACTAAATACACCGTCTACTTCAATCTGGTCATCATAAATCAACGTATTAGCTAATTTATTCACCAATAAAAATAGATGGTAATGTTGTTCATCAATCTTTTTCATCCCTGTCTCAAAATTGTGATTCCAAGGGAAGATGATCAGTTCGTTATCGGACATCGCTGGGCATATATAAATATTATTTCTTTACTGGATAGTACCCCATGTTATTTTAACTTGATAGCCCTACCATATAATTTGACATAAAGAGAAAATAAACTTGTTATAATTATTAAATTAATGAATTTCTTGTTAAAAAATAGCACCAACAAAGTGGTGCTATTTTTTAATTATTTGAACAGCTTTGCTGGATAACTACTTTAATTCAATCCACGCTTTACGCTGCGATTTGTCCATGTAGGACCAAGCGATAAAACGGCTGACTTTTTGTCCTTGGCTCATTTCCACGATTCGGATCGCTTTTACACCCAACTTTTCAAGTTGTTTGCGCATCGGACGAACATTGTCTTTCTTTGAGATTAACGTGGTAAACCAGAGCACTTGTGCACTGAATGCTTGGCTTTCGTTCGCCATCTTACGGATGAAAGCAACTTCACCACCTTCACACCATAACTCAGCATTTTGCCCACCAAAGTTAAGCGCGGGTTTATTGGCTTTTACTTGAGGCGTTTTCGCTTGATTAGCTTGAACCTTCACACCCTTCTTACGCTGATTCGCTTTTAAATTATCCAGCTTACGCTGACTGCCCATTGCGGCTTCTTCAGCTGAACGGTGGAATGGTGGGTTACAACTCGTAATATCGTAGCGATCGTTTGGTTGGATAATACCACGGTAAATATTGGACTCACTGGTTTGTTGTACCAGTTCGATCTTACCGTTTAACGAGGCATTACGCTCTGTGATTGCTCGTGCTGATTCAATCGATGTTGCGTCAACATCGCTACCAGTGTAATGCCATCCATATTGAGTCACACCTACGATTGGGTAAATACAGTTTGCCCCTACACCCACATCAAGTGCTCGCACCTTATGGTGTGCGTATTTGCCTTTTACTTCACTATCAAGCAACTCTGCTACGCGATGAACGTAATCCGCACGCCCAGGAATGGGCGGACATAAGTAAGTATCAGGAATATCCCAGTATTCAATATCATAATGCGCCGCCAGCAATGCTTTATTGAGCATCTTGACGGCTTTTGGATCAGAGAAGTTGATTGAGTCTTCCCCTTTCGGATTCTTTATCACAAATGATTTGAGCTGAGGCTCTGCTGTGATTAGCTTTTTGAAATCGTAGCGACCTCGATGTGCATTACGTTCATGCAATCCACTTTTGGCAGTTTTGATCATTTCCACATCGCTGCTTTTGTTCGCGGCGTTAGTTTTCAGACCAGTGCTTTTTGCCGCACTCGCAGCTTTTGCTGTTGGTTTATTTTTCACACGCTTTGGTTTGATCTTGGTGACTTCTCTGCTCGGCTTAGACTTCGCCGTTTTTGGCTGAGCTTGTTTCGCGTTGTGATTATTGGTCTTCATTCGAATTCGCTTTTAAATCGAGGTAAATCATAAACAGACGAGCATCAAATTCGAGTTGGTGATACTCAGGCTCCATATAACAGCACAGTTGGTAAAAGGCTTTGTCGTGGTTTTTCTCACGCGTGTGTGCCAGCTCATGTACCACCAGCATGCGTAATAACGCTTCAGGTGCATCTTTAAACACGTTCGCAATGCGAATCTCATTTTTCGATTTCAGCTTGCCGCCATGGTTACGACTTATCACGCTATGCAAACCAAGCGCATTGTTTACAGCGTGAATTTTCTTATCGTAGACCACTTTGCTAATTGGCGCGGCTTTCTTCATATAGCGGTTTTTGATCGCTATTGCGTATTCGTAGAGTGCCTTTTCGCTTTTGATTTGGTGTCTATCTGGGTAGCGTTTTTCGAACCAAGGTACCAGTTTACCACTGTCGACGAGTGAACTGACTTGCTCGACAATGTTCTGCGGATAACCTTGAATATATCGAAGTGACGGATGCATGCGTATTAAGTCTGCTATGACAAAAGAAAGGCGCTAAATATACCTGAGATGAGCAAGAGTTTCATCTTAGGTTTCGAGCTTTCCTTTGTTGCGAAACCTCGCTAAACTTCGCCTCCCGACGATAATGGAGAGAAATTGAATGAAACGTGTCGTTCTTTACGTCAAAGACATATGCCCGCACTGCAAAGATGCTCAACGCTATCTTGATTCGAAAAATATTAACTACCGCTTGTGCAACGCAAATGCGTAAACGTCGAAAGGTAGAAAGGTAGAAAGGTAGATTAGATATGAAAAGACTAGTGCTATATGTTTCTGACAAGTGCCCTCACTGTAAAGACGCTCAACGCTACCTTGACTCTAAGGGTTACAAGTACAGATTGACGAATGCGAAGATGCAAAGAGGTCGTAAGGAATTGGACGCTATCGGTGCTCGTTCAGTGCCAGTGTTAAAGATTGGCGATCAGGTAATGATCGGATGGAATCAAAAGAACTTTGAGCGCATGTATAAAGCCAAATAATATAAAAACCCTAAAAATCAATAACAAACAAACGTTATCCACAAAACAATCCACAGATAAACCAGCACTTATCAACATTAACTTTTTAGTAAAAGTCAAACATTTTGTTACCTCAACGGTATAAGTGTGAGATTAGTCACGTTGCGACCCACTTGTTTTTAATGAAATTGACTCCTTGTTAAGTTACTATGTGCGCATCAGACGTAATAATGACATGTTTTATGTCAGTTTGATAAAACCCTACTAAGCATTGCAGTGCTTTTCGGGTTTGGATGGTTATCGCTTGAATAGCGACTTGAGTACTTCAACGAATTGGACTAGTGCTCTGATCAGGGCTGTTGCAGCAACAATCAGATTTACTAGATTAACTAATTCACTTATAACCATTCTCCTATATAGATTTCTATCTATGCCTCAGTAACTAGAACTTACTGAGGCAACCTTTCTTCTGTTCTTCATCAGAACGCAGCCATTATACAGCGTATTGTTTTCTCACGCCAAATGACCCCACTCCATCATATGTTGTAAGTTACTTAAAATACGTAGGTTTTTACTCATTTTCCGGTCTACAACTAACCACCTTAGTGCTTTAGACATCCATATAAATCAGTAACTTAGCCCCACAGCAGTGACTAGGTTCACAAAACTGAACATTTCTTTTTGGCACGTTTTTCTGTTAGTAGTCAAAAAAACTAAAAACACTACATATAGTATTAAACGAGTAAACTATACAACCACATGTAGATATGACTTTTCTATCTACAACCGCAAGTCTAAACCATGTTCGTGTCAACCGAATACTACTTCTTTTCGGATTGCTAGGATGAATCACCTTTCAAAACAATTAGTTTTCGATTGTCCTTTTTACCTCTGCTTTAGGATCTTAATTTTGTTGTTGCCCTTTGCATTTTCAGAATGCTAATTCAAATTTATAAGAGCCTCTCACACATATCTCTATAACCTTCTCTCCCCATCAAATTCTCAGAATGTCGCATAATGGCAATTTTTACTTCCTTACACATTGTATTTTAACGCTCAAACGAACTGGTCTCAGTTTAATTCGCGCCTAGCTGGCGTCGATGGAGAACTCTGACCATCTTTCTTCATCATTAGTGAGTGTTTATATGTCAGAGACAGCAGCAGAAAACCAAGTAAGCCAGACGCCGCAACCGGTTAATAAGGTCAAGCGCACAACCAATGCATTATTGGCACTCACTATGGTGTCCATTGGTACAGCGATAGTGGCAGATCGCATCATTCCGACAACCGATAATGTCCGTGTGGAAGGCAATGTCGTCTCATTGATCCCACAAGTTTCTGGCCAAGTAGACAGCATCAGCATTAAACCAAATACCGAAGTCAAAAAAGGCGATGTGCTACTGCAAATCAATACCACCGATCACCAGATTGCGGTCAAGCAAGCAGAAGCAAAGCTCAAGATCGCAGGACAGAATGTTGGCTCGCAAATGGCAGGTGTGATGTCAGCACAAGCTCAATTGACCACCGCGCTCGTGGCACAAGAAAATGCTAAACGCCAAGGGCAACGAGTTTTAGCCATGGCAGAAAAAGGCGTGGTTTCAAAATCAGATGCAGACACAACTCGCGCAGCCATTGATAGAGCAAATGCCGATGTCGTTAACGCCAAAGCGAACCTAGAAAAAGCAAAAGCTCAGGTGGGAGCGGCAGGTGAAGAGAACGCTCAGATCCAATCGGCTTTACTGGAACTGCAACAAGCGCAACTGAACTTATCACGCACGACAATGCGAGCACCTTCTGATGGCGCTGTGACCAATTTTAATTTGTCGCAAGGTGCTTATGCCACGGCAGGTTCTCCCTTGATGACGTTTGTTGAAAGCGACGGTTTATGGCTTGAAGCCTTCTTCCGCGAAAACAGCATGGGCAACATTAACGCCGGAGATAAAGTTGAAATTGCACTCGATTATGCTCCCGGACAAACCTTCTCTGGCACAGTATCTTCAGTAGATTTAGGGGTTGCATGGGGCGCGAATAATCAGCCAGGCACCTTAGCCACCGTGAAAAATCAAAATGGTTGGCTGCGCGATACACAACGTATGCCCGTGACCATTAAGCTCGATGATAAACATGCGGCTGACTTCATGCGCATCGGTGGACAAGCAGATGTGGTGATCTACACAGAGAGCAACGCTCTATTTAACTTTCTGGGTAAGGTTTGGATCAATCTAGTGAGCGTGTTCTCTTATGTTAGATAGTCTGACTCAAGCACAAGAACGTCGAATACTGCGCTATGTTGTCACCGTAGGTTTGGCTACTTTTATCGCGTTATGGTTTAACTGGCCTTTGGCATTTTGTACGCCTCTTTTGACGGCAAAATTCATCGTCGATAAACCCCAGTTTCATATCCTGCATGTCAAACAACTTGGCTATGCGTTGATCTCCACCGCGGTCATTGGCTTTTTGGTATCGAGCGGCTTGCCAGAGTACAAAATAGGTTTTCTGGCTGTACTGTCGTTGGGCATGTTGTGGAGCTATTACCTATTTACCGATCCAAAATGGGTAATGTTTGCCACTTTCTTGATGATTGCCCTGATTTTGATTCCATCGGTTACCATTATAGACAAGCAAGCCGCGTTAGACGTGGGCATCGGTTTTGCGTTTTCTGGTATCGTCGCCGTAGCGCTTTACGGGGTGTCGCATGTTTACTTCCCAGAAGAGGATGCGACTGAATTTGCTGGCTTCCCTCCTTCACCCTTAAGCAAAGAAGTGCGTTGGAATGCTGCGATTCGAGCTTGGATGATGTCGTTTCCCTTGGTTTGCTTTTATTTCTATTTCCAACTGTCACAAATATTGCTCACGGTTGCGTTTGTCATGCTGCTTTCTCTGATGGCAACCAGCGACAAAGCGGGCAAGACATCATTGTTTTTTGTTATCAGTAATGTGTTAGGAGGACTACTCGCTTTCGCTGCCTTCGTTACCATTTCTCTGGTGCCAAATATGTATATCTACATGCTTGTGATGTTGGTGGTTATTACGTTACTTGGGACCAAGATTTACACCGAGCCCGCCAAAGCCCCAGTCTACGCCACTGCATTTACGGGCTTTATGGTGTTAATGGGTACCTCTATGAGCAGCGGTGCGCTAGACGATAAGTTTTACGTTCGGATATGGCAGTTAGTGTTGGTCGTTGCCTACATGGTATTTGTGACCTATTTCTTCGAATCTCGCGACAAGAAGACCGCGTAGTCGCATTAAGCTTGGGCACTTTATGCTGCTCAAGCTTTCATCACTATTGTCGCAAACTGGCAATGAATATTTCATCAAACTGGTAATCTCATACCTTCCATATTGTTATTCACTGAAGGATGGGAAATACGCCATGCTCGATTCACTCGCTCAAAAATTCATCCCACCAAAGCCTTACCTTGTGTTGGGCAACCGCATGTTTTTGCTTTCTATCGTGCTGCTTATCATCAGTGCGTATATTTATGATGTCGGAGAAGCTTTTGTGGCGGTGGAAGTGGGAATCATCCACTACCTATACAATCTCAAATTCAGTACGACAAAAGACAACCTACTAGGTAGCCTTCATCCTTTGGTCATGACATTAGTTGCGGTACCACTTTCCACGGTGCCTATCACTTATGCACCTTTTACTAGTGCGCTGTTTGCCTTCTTACTCGTCATAACAGAGCGCGATAAACACCACCAAGGAGTACCAAAGTACATTCTGCCGCTGACGTTTATGTTGTTATCGATGATGATGCCAGTAGATATCCCTGCCACAGAACTTATGCTTCAACGTTCAGTATCGGTTGTGCTTGGCATCACTGTGGCGATCATTGCTAGTACGTTGGTTTGGAGAAACACCAACGCCCAGAGCGGCTCGACGAACACTACACATAAAATAGGTCGCGTTGATCTCAAGTACTCCAGCCGCAAAGCACTAGGGATTGGCTTGGTGCTGTCGTTAGGTATATGGGGTGGCACAGGAGCCGTTTTAGGCGCTTACCTATTTATGATGATCCACAGCCCGTTCAGCAAAGACTTAGCACCGAAAGCTTGGCAACGTTTGAACGGAACCTTGCTTGGCGCATTAGTTTATTTGCCTGTGGGATTGCTATTGGGCTCGTTCAACTCCGACATCGCAATGACAATAACCATGTGGGTTTTGGTCATCGCTTCGCTTTACGGCATCCTTGTGTATCTCGAACACAACTACACCATTGCCACGGCTTGTATCATGCTGCTTATTCTTACTGTATCGGTAGGTCCTTTTAATCCGGAAATGGCAGAATTGATCTTTTCGCAGCGGGTATTGTTCACCGTAATCGGGGGCGCTGCCATGGTGGCTCTTGGGGTATTGATACCACTTAATGAGAAAGAGATAACTGCATAAAAAAGAAAAGCCTCCCAATTAAAGGGAGGCTTTCCATTGAACAGTTTGGTTTTAATTGGATGCAAATCAAACATACCGCTTCACAAAGTCAATGAAAGTACGGTCGGCAATGGATAGATAGCCTTGTTTTCGCCACGCGAGTGCAAGGTCGAGCTTAACGCTCGGTTCAAATGGAATACCCACCACACCCTGTTCATGTTGTGTCACCAGTTCTAGAAGCGCGGTAATAGCAAATTCTTGTTTAACGATACTCAGAATGAGCGGCAACAAGTTGGTTTCAAATGAGGACTTCATTGTAAAGCCATGCTCTTCGCTGACGTGGTCTAAGAATTCTCGGTGGAAGTAGCCATGTTGGAACATCACCAAATCATGCTCGAAAAACTGATCAAATGTGATGGCACTGCGCTGAGCTAAGTCATGTTCCGGAGCCACAACGGCGACCATTTGGCTAGTAAACAAATGGTCAGTTTCTAAGTCTTCTGGTACATCGTCACAACTGATCACGCCAATATCGAGCTGTCCATTAAGTAACATTCGGCGGATAGACTGAGTACCCGCCTCCACCAGCGTCAGCTTTAAATCTGGATACTGGCTCTTAAACGCCATGACAATTCGAGGGAAAAAATAGCTGCCCATCATTGAAGGCGTACCAAGGCGCACTTCCCCTTTGGCTAAACCTTTGAGTTCATCAATTGCTAACTGCGCATCGTGTAACTGCTGAATTACTCGCTTAGCGTGAACCAACAGGGTTTCCCCTTCTTTGGTTAAGCTGATTTTCTTTTCTTCTCGGCGAAACAGCGTCACGCCAAGAGACTGTTCGAACTTCTTAATTGAAATACTTAACGCTGGCTGAGCAATGTGCAAAGCCTTAGCTGCATGAGTAATGTTGCCGTGTTCCGCGACCGCCAAAAAGTGTTTGAGTTGTTTCGATTCCATTAGATCAAAAATATATACCAACCATATTTTTAATATATTTTTTCAATCCACAACTAACTGATAGATTGATCACAGTTTCTTTATATTTGCTCGCTCGCATTAGGCAGGACTCATGGTTAGTTTCGGTACTCCGGAATACAAACGCATTACGCTATCTCTGGCACTCGGCTCGTTTTTAGTTTTCTCGAACCTATATCTCCTTCAGCCGATGCTGCCAAGCTTTGCGGCGCACTTTCAGATCTCGGAAACGCAGGTCAACTGGCTATTCGCCGCCACCACACTGGCTCTCTCCTTTAGCTTGGTCCCGATGGCTGTGCTCTCTGAATCGATTGGGCGCAAACCTGTAATGATGTTTGGTCTGTTTTCGATCCCTGCAATTTCTGCATTAATGCTGCTTGGCGATTCGTTTTTGTTCTTAGTGGTTTGTCGCGCTTTGATCGGTGTTGCGCTTGCCGCGTTTGCTGCTGTTGCCGTTGCTTATATGGCGGAAGAGCTAGATAAACACGCATTTTCAATGGCGATCGGTACTTATATCGCAGCCAATTCATTGGGAGGGATCGCAGGGCGTATCAGCGGAGGTTTGTTGGCAGACAACTTCAGCATCGATGTCGCCATCGAAGTCATGATGCTATTCACCCTTATCGGTGTGGTCAGCGTGCATTACTTGCTGCCAAAACAGAAAAACTTCACCCCTTCTTCGAGCAGTTTAAGGCATCACAATCGAGCTATTATCGGACACTTCAAAAATCAACGTGTGTGGTTTGCCATGCTGATTGGCGGTTTGAACTTTGCGTTGTTCGTTAATCTTTATTCGGTAATGGGATTCCGCTTAGTCAGTGCGCCACATAATGTGCCTGTCGGGTTAGCTTCTCTCATCTTTGTTTGCTACCTGGGTGGTACGTTTTCTTCCCGTTGTGCCGGACATTGGAGTAAACGCTTTTCACCGATACTTGGCATGTTTTTAGGCTCTATCGTCAGTATGGCTGGCATGTGGATCGCAGTAATTGAAAGCATACCTGCAATGTTGACAGGTTTGTTATTGATCAGCTTCGGCGCGTTCTTCACTCACACACTTGCTTACGGCTGGGTTGGACAAAACGCAACACAAGCAAAAGCAACGGCGACCGCATTGTATCTCGTGCATTACTATATTGGCGGCAGTTTAGGTGGATTCCTATTGCTCTATTGCTGGCAAAACGGCGGTTGGTCGAGTGTACTAATTGGCGGTAGCACACTGTACATTGCCATGTTCGCTGCTATCGCATTCTTAAAACACATTACAGAGCGAATTGACGCTGGCGATAACGCAGATATAACTGCTTAGCAAGGCGTTAAGCCCTATTGATTTTATGTTGTGGCGTTGGTCTGCTATGCTTGCGCCACATTCATAAAAGCAAGAAAGTCGTATGCCAACGCGCTCAACACAAGAATCACCAAACACCGATATCAATGCGATCACAGAGCAAGTCGATCAATGGCTCAATGATGTCGTGATCGGGTTAAATCTCTGCCCGTTCGCCGCTAAGCCACAGCGCAATAAACAAATCAAAATCTTCGTTAGTGAAGCCTCGCAAGAAGAAGCTCTACTTGAAGACATTTTGCTGCAACTGATCGAGCTCAGTAATACCGAGCCAGAAAAACTGGAGACAACCTTGGTTGTGGTTCCAAACATGCTGCAAGATTTCTGGGATTACAACTTCTTCATTGATTGGGTTGAAGGCTTGATCAAACAGCAAGATTGGGAAGGTATTTTCCAAGTTGCCACCTTCCATCCTGATTACTGCTTTGGCGGTGCAGAACCAGAAGATGATGAAAACCTGACTAATCGTTCTCCATACCCAGTATTTCATCTGATCCGTGAAGAGAGCATGGAAAAGGTACTTAAGCACTACCCTGATCCAGAGTCCATTCCAGATACCAATATCGCACGTGTCTCAGCGCTTTCAGAAGAAGAACGTAAGAAGCTCTTTCCTTACCTATTCCGTTAAAGACTTACTCCCCGAGAGACAGAATTCTAACCAGTTGGAATGGGATCGCTTGGGGATTAAAGATCGGTTTGATATGATTGCGACTTCAATCGATTCAATGGACATTAGAATGCAACTGTCAAAGCTAACCCAAGAGATTTTTGATCACCTATACCGTGACATCACCGAGTTCCGTAGCACTTTCGACCTACCAGTGGCGGATGTTGCAAGCCTAGACGCACAAGCAGATACGCTACACACTTCTCTTGCGATCGAAGAGCTTACTGAACTAGCGGAAGCGGATTGCAAAACAGAGCAAGCAGACGCAATCATTGACAGCGTTTACGTTCTAATGGGTCGTCTAGTACACCTTGGTGACAGCAAAGTTGAAGATAACCTAGCGATCAGCTACCTGATTGATCTACTGCTTAACGTAGCGGTGAACCGTGGTATCGACTTTATCCCTTGCTGGGACGAAGTACACTCAAGCAACATGAGCAAAGTGTGCCGTAACGAGCAAGAATACGCAGAAACAGAAGCGTTCTACGCTGAACAAGGCATCAAGCTGATGGCGGTTCAAAAAGGCGAATACATCATTGCGAAATGCGCAGAAGATTTTGTATCTGAAGGCAAAACGGTACGTAAAGGCAAAGTTCTAAAATCGGTTTACTACCGCCCTGCAGACCTTAAGCCGCTTACACAATAAGTCGTCGATTAGGTACAACAGATAAAATTCAGCGCCCACAATACTCGATATTGTGGGCGTTTTTTTATTCTGAGCGTTCTTGATAAACAATCAACTTCGCAAAGCCCTAGCATTGATGTGTTGACTTAACCGCTGATAAAGTGCGATGGCATCTATTTTGGACGCTATGTTGCCTATTGCACATTGGTAAGCAAGATCAATATCTTGATGTTGATTTGGGTAGTATTTTCTCGCTACTTCGACACATTCAGGCAAGTTGATGTACCAACTGCCGTCCTTCTCAGCGACAAAATAGTAGGCAGCTCTTATCAACTTCTTACCAATCACTTTTGCTACCGCTTTGTCACTCATTTGCGCAAAACGACCACTCATTTGCTCCAAAAAAACCGCGAGGTCACCATTGAGAGCTTCAGCGATTTCAAAGCTGGGTTTATGTGACACAAGCTCTTTTGATAAATCATTTCCCCAAATGCAGCAGCAACAGTGTTTGAGCCAAAATTGCCAATGGTATTTTTCTTTTGGGTCTAGAACACGATGACGCTCACCTGGGTCAATATCAAGTTTGCTTATTTGCGGATAAGCTTTGGGGATGCTTGAAGACAGTTTGTTGAATATGCCCAGTTCATTTTGACTCACCGGTGCGGTCAGTATTACGGAAACATCGAGATCTGAGTGCCCCAGCATTGCTGTGCCTCTGGGAACGCTGCCGTACAAGTAGATACCATCTATTTGTTTTGGAAGTTGCGTTATCAACTCACCAACAACGACCTCAACAACTGGTTGGAACTCTATTTGAATATTTTCTGGTGAACAGTCATTGCGGATAAAGCCCTGGGCATCGAGACCATTATCTCGCTTGTGCATGGCAAATCTCCATCATAAAAGGAATGCTAAATTCAAATACCAAGCTTTTCGACCAATTTGGCAAACGACGTTTCGATACTGTCTGTTGCCGTATCAATCTTGACGACTTCCGTCTTCCAAGCCTCGTAGTGACGAGCTTTTATACCCAAGTAACCTCAAGATGCTAGGTTCAGCGAGAATGACTTGGTTTGTAGACGCGGCGGCGATTTAAAGATCTAGTCATTCTAAATCAAGAATCG